>NZ_JBCPXV010000027.1:0-51961 GCF_039581225.1 Ornithinibacillus proteolyticus
TTTGCCTTCAAGCCCTCCGCACATTCCCTCACGAGCATGCACTGCCTGTCAGCTATACACTTCCGCCACTACGGCGTGTTTGGGACTTTCACCCTTAAGTTCGGAGCGCTGCCAAGCGCACAAAAGAAGAAAATGTTTAAATCCATTTTCTTCTTGAAGTTCGCTTTGAATTTTCTCTATGGTTCTGGTTAAATTCCAATACTTGATTTCTTTCTCTTTGTTTTCTCTTATCCCGCTCAATCAATGAATCTAATTTTTCAACGGCTCTTTCTAGTTCCTCCTCATTTATATCTCCTCTAGCATAAATTCCGCATAAAACACTATAAGCTATTGCCTTTGTTTCTATATTTACAACAAGATCTATATCAGAGTTTCCACTCTTGTCTATCAGCGTTTTTAATTTATTTTCTATTCGCTTTTCCAACATCATTCACTCCTCTTGTTGATAAATTTAAATAGAGGGATACTGTATCAAGTATCCCTCGCAAAGACTCATTAGAAATCAAAATCTTGATCTTGTCTTTGATCTTGGTCCTGATCAGAATCCGCTTCGGACCTAGCACGTACTCTAGCACGTGATTCACTATCTACATTAATGTCTAGATCTACTCTTGAATTACCACTATTTTCAACTCTAGCCCTTGCAACATTCGTATTTTTATCTTTAACACGAACATCAGTATCATTATCTACTTCATTATCACTTCTAAAATCTAGTTCATTATCAGCATCGCTTCTTGAATTACTTTTTGAATTACTTCTTGATCTAGAGTCACCAGACCCTCTTCCACTATCCCCAAAGATACTTGGGTTTCTCCATACGTTACTCATAGATTATTCCCTCCTTTTTGTAATAGTCGCTATATTATATTCAAATAGATATCATATGCTTAGATGAACTCCCTATTAAACTATAGTCAAAGATATATTTTTGAAATAAATACGTTATTAATCTAGTATAAATCCCCTATAAGTTATTCTTTCCTAAAGAATAGAAAAGGCCTATTTTTATTTGTTGCTAAAAGTCCGGGAATAATAACATTGGATAAATCCCTTTCAAAATCAGTTACCCTCGTCATATATATTAGATATACCTCTATATAATAAACACTTGGGGATGAGCTTAATTTTAAATTCCTCACTGCACTTAGCCATTAAAAAAACCCCGAAAGCTAGTTTTCACTCTAACGTTCGGGGGTCGATAATCGTTCTATAATAAGTTATTTTTATCATTATTCGTAAATATTACCTTTTATTTAGGATATTATTTTGCTATCGGTTTAACTACAATAGTAATAACGAGGCGTTTCCAACTGGTTCATAAACAGAAAATGAATAGCCTTTAAAGTTCAAATGGCAAACTAGTCTCTTAATCCGCCTGCATTCCACCATCAACATTATATAATGAGCCTGTTACAAATGAAGCTTTATCAGAAGCCAAGAATAACACGACTTCTGCTACATCTCTTGGTGTGCCAAAGCGACCTAATGGGATACCTTGTTTAAGTGCTTCTCCAACACCTTCAGGATCATCCGGATTCATGTTCTTTTGAATACCGGATAACATCTGTGTATCGACGGCAGCAGGTGCTACCGCATTCACGCGAATACCACTAGAAGCTACTTCAAGAGCGGCTGTTTTAGTCAATCCTGCAACAGCATGCTTAGAGGCTATATATCCTGCCATGCCGGCAGCCCCTATGTAAGCGGCATTTGATGCTGTATTGATAATGGACCCATATCCTTGCTTTTCCATTTGCTTTATAACATGTTTTAATCCTAAAAACACACCTGTTACATTATAATAACAGAGAAACATAATTCGATAATATAATGACCCAGAGCTCGTGTTCACACTCTGGGTCAATTTTCCATTAACTTATCGTATTCATTAACTCATATTGACGAAGCTTTAAATCAAATAAGGTAAGTGGATCACGATAGAATTCCGGTTTTTCTCTCATTATTTCTAGAGAATCCGTATGTTTGGCGATATCTCCCTGTAATTCCTCATTTACACTATTTATCACCTCATGGGAATTTGCGAAAAATCTACTAATATCCCATTCTATCGAGCCCTCAAACAATTCTACCTGTTGGATAAACGGTTGGATGATTTTCTCGGTTATTTCACTGTAATCCCCATTTTCAATATAGCTTCTATATTTGCTGTACAATTTATCATTACCTTTTGAAATGGAACCAAACAGTTTCCCTGCTCCTTTTAACAATAATTGAGACGGATTGTTACGCATCAAGATATTCACTTTCTCAATATGAAGCATTCCCCTCGTTATCCGCTCCATGTCCCTCTGCCAATCATCCAATACTTTAAAATCACCTTCTAATTTAAGCTTTTCCTCCCCATATTGGTAATTAAAGCCTTCACTCATTTCATTTAGATTCAATTGATAAGTATTGAATACTTCTTCGGAATTTTTTATCCAGCTTGCAATTGCATGTTTAAAATCATATAGAGCCGTCCTTTCCATATAATTCGCAATCCGCTTATTCATTTCGTTATTCAGGTCCACATGAAGCTTGCCAAAATCACTATCTTCCTTTATTAGTTCAGAGCAATTGCGAATTATTTCAGGCAGCTTTCGCTTGATTTGTTGTATGGCATCCTGTTTTATCTGACTGAATGAATCCGTTACACCTCTCGCTTCTTCGACTTCCATATCACGCAGCTGACTTTGTATATCATGAAGTCTTGTAAGTAGCTCTTCGTTCCAATGAATCTTATCCATAATTTCTTGTAAGACTTCTATACGTTTTTCAATCAGAAATTCTATCGCAGCCTTTATAATATTCCGTATTTTGGATGGACTTGCCACATCGATGTTGTACTCCTCTAACATTGGCTCCATAAATACTTCTAAATCATTTAACAAGCCCTCTTTCTCTGCCCATTTCTTAATGGACTCATATAGTTTAATCCCCTCTTGCCGGTTGTTTTGACTGACGTTAGAATTGGCAAAATAGTATTCTGCTTCATTAATCAGTGTTGCTTGCAGGTCGGAAGGAAAAATATCATTCCAAGCCAGAACAGCCGATGAAGAGATTAATGTATCAGATGTAGATGATATTTCTAACCAGTTTGATAAATGCTTTTGAATTAATGTAGAAATCTCTTTTATTAGAAACCTTCCACTGATTAATTCAAAGTAAGCATCTTTAAATAGGTTCGGAAGCTTCTTCCACATATACGATTCTTCGATACTATTATTCAATAAAAGCTCGTTAATTTCTTCTAGCCAATGAAGATAGAATTCACTTTGTCGATAGCTGTCCCACAATATTTCAGTAAGGCTTTCAAATCGGTATTTGTCCATATCTAATACGGTGACTAATACCTCGTTAAAATAGTTTGGGCCATAATGGGCAGTAAGTCCTCTCCCTACATACTCTTCTAATATCGTGATCCAGGAAAGTGACTTTGTTCGGATTGCCTCCTTTACTGCCAATTCAACTGCATGATCCCAATCCTTAATATCCTCAAAGTACGTCTGTGCAATTTCCGTCACACTTGGATAATCCGGATTTAATGTAACAGCGTTCTTAATTGCATCAACTGCTTTTTGTTGTTCCCCTTGTTGTATGTAAAGTGAAAAAAGCTGGAGTAGTACCTCCGTCTTCAAGTCTATCGACTCGGTTTCTACTTCCTTGTAAAATTTTTCTGCATGATCCCATAAACCCATTTCAAAATGAGCATCCGCTATATTTTTCTGTGCCCATGGAATAAATTTTTCATCTAAAGGATGTTGCCATTTATAAATAGCCGCTTCAAAATCATTATTTAAAAAATACACTTCTCCTTGAGCATATCGAATGGAGGATAGTTCTGGACGTTCTTTCTTCATCTCCTCCATGTACATATCACCCAACACTTTAATTGGATGCTCCTTATTATTCTGATCCACTATATTTTCATAATAGGATTTATTAATTAGTTGATTCTCTGTTGTCACGTTAATCCCCCACATTGTAATTAATTTTATCGTTACGGTGTTTATACCTTTATAGAAATCATTTTCGGTTACAAAAAATCTTCACACATTACTACTATATAAAGCTCACCGTTACTATATTCGTATTATTACACTTGTTTATGGGGTGAAGGGGAATGATAATTTTTTCCAAACTTTAAGTTTGAGTGAACTGGGAAGGGGATTTCTAGTGGGGTGGCTTAAATGGTGAAGGCTCAGATTTGGGTTGGGTGCTTTTTTGAGGGTTGGGTGCATGCTCGCTTGGTGTGGGGTCATGTTCAATTGGTGCGGGCGCATCTTTCTAGGGTTTGGGCTCATGTGCGCTGAGCTTGGGATCATCTTGCTCTGGTTTGGGTGCATGTTCACTTTTCTTGGGCTCATCTTTCTCAATTTCGGGCTCATGCTCACTTTACTCTGGATCCTCTTTTCCAGGTTTGGGTGCATGTACGCTTCACTTGGTGCATCTTATCCAGATTTGGGCGCATGTTCACTTAGCTTGGGATCATCTTTCTCAATTTTGGGTGCATGTTCACTTTTCTTGGTGCATCTTATCCAGATTTGGGCGCATGTTCACTTAGCTTGGGATCATCTTTCTCAATTTTGGGTGCATGTTCACTTTTCTTGGGATCATCTTTCTCAATTTTGGGTGCATGTTCACTTTTCTTGGAATCATCTTTCTCAATTTTGGGCGCATGTCCACTTTACTTGGGCGCATCTGATCCAGGTTTGGATGCATATCCACTTTACTTGGGCTTATCTAATCCAGATTTGGGCACATGTACGCTTCACTTGGTGCATATTCCCCCTTCCTAAACTACTCCCAAATGTTCATATATTCTACAAAAATGGCACGGAAATGTCCTTCTTTTTCCGTGCCATTTAACGTACGCATGATTTAAAAGCGGGTTCATATAAGACTATTCAATAAAGGAATCATTAAGGCTGCTTAATAGATCAGCAAACAATTCCTGTTCATCTACGGACCATTCTTGTAACATATTTTGGAATCGTTCTATTCTTCCTTTTTTGTCAGCGAGTAAATTTTCTCTACCGAGTGGGGTAATTTGGAATACACTTCCTCTCCCATCTGATGAATCTTTAGAACGGGAAATGAACCCTTTTGCTTCGGCAGTTGATGCTTGTCTAGAAAGTGTTGATATATCTAACTTAAAACGTTCAGCCAATGTTTTTAATCTTGCTGGTCCAGACTCTTCTAAATTCCGCAGTAACAAATATATCGATCTATCTAGAAATCCTATTTTCTTGTCTGTTTTTTCCTTGTAAACAGCATGACGAATAAAGGTTGTAATCTCATATTCTATCCGCTCGATTGCTTTTTTAGTTCCTTTTTGCACCAGCTTCCCCCCCTATATATCCTTTCTTAATCCATTGACAAAAACCCAACTACTTGTATAATACAATTATGTAGTTGCATTATACAAGTAATTAAAGAAAAATATATATTTTTATCCATACTAAAGATAAAGAAGGTGGGCAAGTTGTTCCAAATATAAGGACAACTTATTTTTTATGAAAGGAATACGGGTTATTTTACAAATAGCTATTTTATTTATGTTTTCATTTGTTGGCGATGTACTACACAACGTACTGAATTTACCAATACCAGGCAGTATTATCGGTCTAATTCTATTATTAATTTGCTTATCTTGTAAGCTTATGCCTGCTAGCTTTATAGCTGATGGGGCAGGTCTTTTACTTGCTTTACTACCTTTATTATTTATTCCCGCTATGGTCGGTATAATAAAATATCCATCATTATTCTCTATAGATGGTGGAATTCTATTTTTCATAATTATCATGAGTACGATCGTAACGATGATTGCTGCTGGATATACGAGTCAGCTCATCGAGAAGAAATCAACATCACGAAAGAAGCGAAAAAAATGCAACAAACACTTATCGCAATCAGTATAGTCCTCCTAACGGTAGGGATTTATTTTGCTATGTTAACGATATACAAGTATTTACCTTATCCTGTGTTTCTTCCAGTTCTTACGACTACAATAGTATTAGTAGTACTATTAACACTTTCTCATATTTCCTATGAGGAGTACATGATTGGTGGAAAATGGATTAATGCTTTACTTGGCCCTGGTGTTGTAGCACTAGCGTATCCACTCTACAAAAATCGAAAAGTACTTATTGAAAATATTCTTCCCATCGTTACTGGTGTATTCACTGGAATGATATTTGGAATGGTAAGTGGATTATTATTTGCTCAAGCTTTTGGCATTGGGGAAGACTTAATTTTGTCTATTCTGCCGAAGTCCATCACTACCCCCGTTGCAATACAAATCTCATCTGGACTAGGCGGGATACCTTCCATGACTGCTGTGTTCGTCATGATTGCTGGTCTATCAGGTGTCATTTTGGGACCTCATATTCTGAAATGGAGTCGTATCGACAGTTACCTTGGAAAGGGAATTGCTTTCGGTAGCTCCTCCCATGCCTTAGGTACTGCAAAAACATTTGAGTATGGGGAATTAGCTGGTTCTATGAGTTCTGTTTCTATGACATTGAATGCTGTATTTGGCACTATATTTGGTCCAATTGTAGCGTGGGCATTTCATATTTTTTAACAGAATTTATAACATGATAAAGGACATGGGATACGCTTCTTCCCCATGTCCCTTTTCCTATAACAAATCCTTACCTTCTCGCCATCTTCTGCTCATATATTTCTCCGACTCACCCGTATTAGCATTTATATAAAATATCTCCTTAACTAGCTCACTTTTCACTGCTACTTTCCATAACGGCAAGTAATTTAAGGTGATTTCTCTGATTTCATGTTTTGGCTTCTTTAATACATAAGAACGATTTATTTGTTTCTGCTGTACATCCCTTACATAGTTTACTGCACTATGTTCATCTGGAATCCGAACAGGTACTAGGTAATCCGGTTCCAACTCTTCCCTTGTTAATGGTGGTACCTTAGAAAACACCCCTCGATAACCTGAAACCCCATCTACAAAAATAAGATTCGGTGTTCTTCTCGGAGGAAATGGTGGGCGTTCTGCAATGACAATGGTTTTCGCAATGTAAAAGGGATGATAGATCAATTTCTTTTCTGTAGTAGAGTCGATTAAATGTTTGATCGTAATAGACTTATTGAATTTATGGCCTAGTCCAAGACTTTTATAAATATATTGGTAAAGTTCGACTTCACTTATCCTATTTTCCGTTCCAATTCGTTGGATGGATCTTCTTTTGCTTTCTATTGCATGCATGATTCATCACCCTCTTCATTAGTTTAAATGACCATGATAGTAATCCACTCGGTCTTGTATGTCCTTAGCTGGTGGTTTCGTCATTAAGCTAACGATAACGGTTAAAAATAATGAGACAGGCGCACCAATTATTGGTTCTGCATTGGTAGGGAGCCATTGTCCAATAATAAGAATCAAGAAGGTGAGTGCTCCTCCTACCATCCCGACGAGAGCCCCTGTTGTATTTGCCCGTTTCCACCAAAGTCCTAGTACTAGTGGGAATCCGAAAGAGGATAATAAGAATCCGCCGACCCAACCAACCATGATAGCAATCAACCCTGGTGGATCAATTGCGATAATGACACCGACAACGCTCGCAATAATCATAACGACAAGCCCTAATCCCGTGACAAATCGTTCTGATGCCTGTTTATTAATATGTCCTTTGTATATATCATGTGCTATCCCTGCGGATATAGCTAATAGCATGGCGTCCGCAGAGGACATAATTGCTGCCATAAGCCCTGCCAGCATAATTCCACCCAAAATCGGCGGCAAATAATGTTCCACAACAGAAACAAAAATCATATCACTTCTATCTAACGATTCAATAATTCCTAAACTTGCGCCAGCAGATGTCACCATGAAGCCTGATATAAATAATGTTAAATATAATAAACATGCCCACATAGCAGAACGCCGAGCAGTTCTGGCATCACGAGAAGCAAAATTACGCATGACGACAGATGGCGAAATGATGCCAAACCATAGAAATGCAATAAATAGACCGAAATAGGACATCCAAGGCTGTGTAATATCTCCAAATGTCGGGCTCACTGCGAGAGCATCACTAATTAAGGAACTAAGGCCACTATGATCAACTAAAATAAATCCAGCAAGTACGACAATTCCTACCAGCATAATCGCACCTTGTAAAAGATCCGTATAGGTAATAGCCCACATCCCACCTAATGCCGCATATATAGTAAAGCCCAATCCAAGTACGATAACGGCCGTTGTATAATCTATTCCGAGTACATAGGAGCCGATAAGACCAGATGCTGTTAACTGTGGTACCATATAAAAAGTCATTCCAATTACAACAATAACAGCGGAAACAATTTGGACTGATTTTCCATATCGTTGGTTAAAAAAATCTGGCATCGTTTTCGCACCAGAACGGCGAATTTGTCCTGAAATTAAAAACATCGCAAATGGCATAATTGCAATAACACCAAATGCATACGTAAAAAAGTAAGGTACTCCTAAAGCAACCCCAGACCCAACTGCCCCCATCAAAGAACTAGAGCTAGCTACTGCAGCAAAAATAGCAAATGCGCCAACAAAAGTATTGATACTTTGTCCAGCAGTAAAATAATCACTTTCCGATCGCCGTGCTCTTCGGTAAAAGTAAATACCAATCACAGTAATAACAATTAAATAAATAAAAAGAATAATAGCTTCTGTAGTTCGCATCACTATCCCCTCCTATCCTAATCTATTTTTCTCCCTCTCTCGCTTTTCAATCCAAAGACAATAAATAATCGCTAATAAAAACCAGAAGAATAAACCGATAAACATCAACCATCCAACCAAAGAAATCCCAGCAACATAAATGTCTGTCGGCCACCAGATGAATACAAAGCCTGCATAGAGAACTAATACTATCGTTAAGATAAACCCTGGGTCTTTAAATTTAGAGTTAGATGCCATTTGTACACCTCCTGTTTTCGAATTGCAAAACTTGTCTTATCTACATGAGTATGTGAAAAGATAGTGGATTATTCGGAGAGATTATGTGGGGAGTTGCTTTTAAGTCTTGACGTTAGGTTCTAATTAGAAAGTAAAAATGGCTCTAATCATCAAAATCAATGATTCGAACCATTTATTAGTGTATTTCTCATTAATAGCAAAGAAGAAAACATCCTATTAATAAAACTATAGGGTTAAACTATTGGATATAAAGTGCAAACATATCTCAACTTTTCAATTATTAACTCTCAGTCGTTCTAATTGGCTGTAATCTCTTCCATAAATGTTGGATTATTTTTCCGAAAATTGTTACAACCAGAAGAGAAGCAATAATGATACTTAAATACTTCATATCTAACAATACATTACCTCCACCATAAATTAGACTGAAATAGCTATTAACCCCATATGTCGCTGGAAGTAAATCACCAAGTCCCTGATAAAAAGAAGACAATAATTCACGTGGGACAATAGCTCCTGAACTAACTAATTGTGATGCGGTTAAGGCAATATTGAAAATCATACCGATGAGTATTGCGGATAGATTGAGCCAGCTGTGCGGACTTTTGAGCCAGTGTTTGCGGAAGATTGAGCCATTAAGTGCGGACAAGAGAGCCACTCTAACGGAAGTCCGCTTGAGTGGCTGTTATCTTATCTGAATTTGTTATTCTCTAATAGGCTATCAATAATCTCAATTGCCCATTTCACAAGTTCATCGCAATCTAAATCCTCATCTGCAGTCCTTATGCAAGTAGGTAATAGTTTTTCTTCAACTTTAATCATTACCTCGCTAGGCAAATACCTGTGTGATTACGGCCAATGAAATGTACCAACCTTGCCATGTTTTTTACCACCGAATGACAAAAAATGTACCATCAAATGACAAGCGTTTACCACTAATACCTTTGTATAATTAATGGGCACACCTATGGGTGTGACATTATTTATATAGGAGGTATTTTTTTATGATCCATTATCGAAAGATTTTGGAACTTTATGATGAGGGAATCAGCCTAAGGGGTATTGCAGCAAGTACCGGCAACTCTCGACAAAAAGTAACAGAAGTCATTCGTCTTGCCGAAAAGAAGGGCTTGGTTTGCCCATTAGAGGAGGTAATGACGGATCGATGGATTGAGGAATTCCTTTTTCCAGAAAAGAGTTTGGAGGCTTCAGGAAGCCATTGAACTTCGATTATATTCATGAAGAGTTGGCAAAGCCTAATGTGACGCTTTCACTTCTTCATCATGAGTATGAAACTGAGTGCCGGGCGAACAATAAGATTCCTTACTCATATCGTAGTTTTTTGCGTCATTACAGTAAGTATGCAGATAAGTTCAAAGCCACAATGCGCATTCGTAGAAAACCAGGGGAGATCATGGAAGTCGATTGGGCAGGAACTACCGCTTTCATCATCGATCGAGATACTGGGGAGAAAATAAAGGCGTATATTTTCGTTGCGACACTGCCGTGCAGTCAGTTATCGTATGCGGAAGCAACATTATCGATGGATTTGCATTCATGGATTAATGCCCACAGCAATGCGTATAAGTATTTTGGTGGTGTTACACAAATTATAGTGCCGGACAATCTTAAAACGGGCGTGACAAAACATACCTCACGTGAATTGGTCTTAAATCCTACTTATAAGGAAATGGCAGATTACTACAATACTGTGGTCATGCCTGCGCGGGTTCGTACTCCGAAAGATAAGGCAAGTGTTGAAGGCTCTATTGGCGCTATCTCTACCTGGATTATTGCAGCGCTAAGAAATAATCAATGTTTCAGTGTCGATGAATTGAACGAAGAAGTTTTGAGGAAATTAGATGAATTCAATCAACGTCCCTTTACTCGCAAAAAGGGAAGTCGTTGGTCAGCATTTGAAGAAGAGGAGAAATTTGCGCTTTCCCCTCTTCCTGCTTCGCCGTATAAAATGTCTGAATGGAAGACAGCGAAAGTACGTCCAGACTATGACATCTCTGTTGAAAGTATGTTTTATTCAGTTCCATATGAATATATCAATCGCCAAGTAGAAGTGAAGCTTTCTGATAACTTAGTAGAAATCTTTTTCAATCATATGCGGATAGCTTCTCATAAACGATTATATGGGAAGTTTGGTCAGATATCTACTATTCGTGATCATATGCCTGATAATCACAAGTTATTCGTAGATCAAACTCCAGAAGCTGTGATTGAATGGGCTGAAAGTATCGGACCATCAACCTTGAACGTTGTTCAATTCATTCTAGATACTTCGCAAACAGAAAAACTAGCTTTACAATCCATATTTTCGTTGAAAAAATCTGAACGTCGTTACACAAAGTATGAAATTGAACGTTCCTGTAAAATGATTATTTCTATGACGAAAAGACCGACGGTCAAAAGTATACAAACAATTTTAAAGAACAATAAAAAGAATGACGCTGAGCAAGAACTAAAACGCAAAACAGAAATTAGTAAAAATAACTATGGCTTCACACGTGGAGCTTCTTATTATGGGGGAACGAACAAATGATGAATGAACAAACCTTAACAAAGTTACACGAAATGAAATTGAGCGGTATGGCTGAAGCATATAGGGAACAAGCATTAAACAAAGATTTTCAAAAGATGAGTTTTGAAGATCGCCTTTCTTTACTCGTTGATTTAGAATATTCCCGTCGCAAAAGTAATAAACTTCAACGGTTAATAAAGACAGCTACATTCTTAAACTCAAATGCGTCTATAGAAGATATAGAATATCATGAGGATCGAAGATTAGATAAGGAGTTGATTTTGAAACTGGCTAGCGGGAGCTATATCCACGATAGTCACAATATTATATTAAAAGGTCCAACTGGTTCAGGCAAATCATATCTAGCTAGTGCATTTGGAGTAGCTGCTTGTCGTCAATTTTATAAAGTAAAATACATTCGCTTACCAGAATTACTAGATGAACTATCACTCGCAAAATTAGCTGCAGACGGCAGTTACCGGAAATGTATTAAAAAATATACGAAAGTTGATCTACTCATACTTGATGAATGGTTATTGACGGATTTATCAACCGATGAAGCAGCAATTCTACTAGAAATCACCGAAGCGCGTCATAAAATAGCTTCAACTATATTCTGTTCCCAAATTCATCCTAGTGGATGGCATTTAAAATTAGGAAATGAAACGATTGCGGAGGCTATTTTAGACCGTATTATCCATGACTCCTATCAAATACTAATTGACGGAGAAGTTTCTATGCGTGAGCGTCATGGATTGGGTGTGGAAGTATAATATGACAATATTAGAAACTATAATTCTACTTCAAGAACATAAAATAAATTGTGATCGATACACAGTTGAAAAATGGATTGAAGAAGGTAAATTAATGGCCACCGTAATCAATGATGAGTATGAAATAAATTTATCAGAGGTTGTGGATTTCTTATATAATCTAAGTTTAGTAGGAACAGCTGATGAGAAAGGTATTGATGATAAAACTAAGATTGAAAGACTAAGAACCCTAGTTGAAAGACTGGAAGTAGAGAATGACAAATTAAGGTGGGAAAAAACACTTTTGGAATTTGAATTAGGCATTAGTCCTTTTAATTACGCTGTTTTCGTATATATTGTTGCTATTTGACCATACTATAAATAGGCTGATATAATGCCATTTATGGAGGTGTTTAGAGATGTGGAGACACGTTTATCGTGATTTTAGCGACCTATCAAAATCAGAGCAATTAGCGTTATTTGAAGCAATGAAACAAGACTTATTCCCTGAAGAACGAGAAGATATTGCGAAGATGCTAAAAGATATTCGTGAAACTCGTTTTTCTGGCGGTTTGGCTTGCCTCCATTGTGGAAGCGTATCGGTCAAGAAGAATGGCAAATATCGTGCGAGACAACGATATTTGTGCAAGGACTGCGGAAAGACCTTTAACGATATGACCAATACTCCATTGGCAGGTTCTCGATATCCTCATAAATGGCTTAAATACTTTGAAATGATGGTAGAAGGTTATACGCTACCTAAAATCTCTGAGGCTTTAGATATCCATATTTCTACGGCTTTTTATTGGCGACATAAAATCTTGAATGCTCTCCGTTCATTAGGCAATCAAACTTTAAAAGGGATTGTTGAAAGTGATGAAACCTTTTTCTAGGAAAGCGACAAAGGGAAGAAGTCTATTATTCATAGAAAACCTCGTAAGCGTGGCGGTGTCGCTACTAAAAGAGGCATTTCGAAAGAACAGGTTTGTGTTCTTGTCGCACAAGACCGAAATGGACAAGTCATTTCTCAAATGGCTGGAAAAGGTCGTATTAAATCAACAGATATAGATAAGGTGTTAGGAGATTATATCGACACCTCTGCTTTGTTATGCTCCGATACAGCGACAAACTACAAGAAATTCGCAAAAGATAAGGGCTTGCAGCACGAAATGGTGAATATGCGGAAAGGTATTTATGTGAAAAAATCTATCTTCCATATTCAACACGTTAATGCTTATCACAAACGGCTAAAACAATTTATGAATCGTTTTCAAGGTGTGGCAACCAAATATCTTGATAACTACTTGTTTTGGTTCAGATACCTTGAACACAGCAAAAAGGTGGCTCACAAAGAACGAGTGAAGCAACTTTTATTTAGTGCTGTCCATAAATCTAACTATACGACAGTTGAGATGTTCAGAAGAAGTGCATAATAAAAGACCTCTAATTGGAGGTCAATAATTTACTTTTCTATTGTGATATATTCATCATCCTTTAATCTCGTAACTTCGCATCTTTCAAGGATTTCAAATTCTTTTAGTCTATCTTCAATTGTCTTGTTTGTACTATCCTTGAACAAATCTTCTCGGTCATAGTGAGGAAAAACAAGTTTGTCCGTTAAGCCTAATGCAGAAAAATCCTTAGTATTTAATGCATTCATTTGCGGTGTGAAGAAATGAACGACTTTAATGTTTGGACCAAGTAGAATAGCACCAGCACTCACACCTACAATAACAACATTTTTTTTCACTAAATTACGAAAGATACTATCTGCCCCACTCTGTTTAGTGTGAAATAACAAATTAAATGGATTACCACCATTGATATATATGACATCCTTATGTGCAAGACTTTTTGGGTTATCAAACTCTATATCAATGAAATCGATGTTTTGAAACCCCATATCCTTAAAGTCCTCTTTCGCCTTCTGAGCAAACCTATTATTATCCTTTTGTGGCGATGCAGTTGTGACAATGGAAACGTGCAGTTCGTTAGGTTTGCCCTTAATGAGTTTTAAAAATTCCTCTTTGATAGCACTATTGTAAAAACCATTAGAGGTTAGTAACAATTTCACTATAATCAGCCCTATTCTATTTTCTATTTCGTATTAGATATCCTTATTTTAACAGAAAAAATAGAGAATCAAGAATTTTTATCAAAAAACAACATTCTTTACGAAAACAGCCTTTAATTAAAATCCCAATAATTAAGCCACTATCTGCGGGTAGTGGCTTTCATTTAGCCAAAAAGTGATCATTTTAATGGTACATGTATTGGCGAATAGTGGTAAATTAGTTGGCGAACATTGGTAAAAAACATGTCACTGGTGGTAAAATCCCGTGGCCGTAATCACCTGTGAAGAAAATACGTAGCTATACGATGTTCAACCTCTATCGGAATCATTTAGATCCCACCAGTCCATGACGTTCTCTCATAGAAACATCACCATCCAAAAGAATCTGATAAGAATCGTGAACAATACGGTCAAGAATCGCATCAGCTATCTGTGCCTGTCCTAGTTTTGCGTGCCATCCTTCCGGAGAGTATTGAGAACAGAAAATAGTAGATGCTCTCTTTAACCTTGCCTCAATAATCTCCAATATATGAAGCACATTTTCCTCTGAAGGCTCTGTTAGTAACCACTCATCAAGAATCAATAAATCTACGGTTCTGTATTTTTGAATTAACTTCCGGAAGCTACCATCTGCTTCGTATTTTGCTACAGCTAATTCATCAAGTAATTCTGGTAATCTAACATATTTTACTTTATAAAACTGGCGACAAGCATGAACACCAAATGCATTGGCTATCCACGTTTTTCCATTGCCTGATGCACCCATTAAAATGATGTTATGATGGTTTTGAATATAGTTCCCTGTTGCTAATTCTAGAATAAGATTTTTGTCTAGCTTACGATCTGGATGATATTCAATATCTTCGATAGCTGCTGTTGGTTCATTGAATGTTGCCTGCTTAATTAACCGTTCTAGTTTATTTGTTTTTCTACGATCATACTCGTAATCTACCAGTAGATTGAAACGATCATCAAAATCCATACTGTTATATTCTTTATTCTTCCCCTGTTGCTGGTATAATTCTGCCATTGCACCCATTTTCATTTCTATTAATTTACGTAAAGTCTCTTGATTCATCATTTATTATCCCTCCCAAAGTATTGAGCACCACGTACAAATCCAAAGTCATTGGAGTCGGTATTATGGCTATTAGTTGCTACTTTTTGTTTTAGTTTTCGTTTTTTATTTCTTTCTAGCACGCCTTTTAAAACAGAAACCGTGGGGTTTGTTGATATCTCAAGTAATGTTTCTGTTGCTTTTTCCATTTCTATCTTTGTGTATTTAGTAGATAAGTTTCTTAATGTACTAAGGATATTTAATGCTTTTTTCTCCACGTTCATTTCCAAAATATAAGAGACAAATTGCGTCATAGATGATCCAATCGTTTCAGCCCACTTCCGATTATTTTCAGGATTATGTTCCAGATATAACCGATGATTATCAGGCATATGATCTGTATTCGTAGAATACTGACCAATCTCACCTTTTAATCGTTTATGGGATGCAATTCTCACCTCTTTGAAGTAAACTTCAATTAAATCCGTAGTTAGTCGTATATCGACAGACTCTCGGACATAATCATAGGGAACGGAATAATACATTCTTTCAACTTGGATGTGGTAGTTCAGTTGAACTTTTGCTGTTTTCCATTCCGTAAGCTTGTACCTTGTTTGAGGAAGCTGTTGAAGGTAGGATTTCTCTTCTTCCTCAAACACTTTTTTTCGTGAACCTGGTCGCTTTTGAAAATCAATCGTATTAATTTCTTCTAACTTGTCAAAGATTTTCTGGTTTAAATCTTCGATATGAAAACACTGATAGTTTCTTAAAGGAGCGATAATCTGTCGAGAAATATAACCAACTGTTCCTTCAACACTGGCTTTATCTTTCGGTCTTCGAACACGACTAGGAACGATGACTGTTCGATAATAATCTGCAAGTTCACGATAGGCTTCATTGAGGATAGGATCCCCCTAAGCGCTTTGGTAACTCCTGTTTTTAGGTTGTCCGGAACCAAAGTTTCCGGAACTCCCCCAAAATACTCCAAGGCATGGATGTGAGCCGTTAACCAACTAGGTGATTTCATATCTAGAAATGCCTCTACGTAACTGTATTGACTGTAAGGCAGGGTCCCAATAAAAACATACGCTGGAATGGTTTCTCCTGTTGAACGATCCATAATCTCAAGCGTTGTGCCAGCCCAATCTACTTCCATAACTTCACCTGGTTTTCTGCGTATAGGCATCGTGAGTTTATATTTCTTCGCATACTTCCCGTAGTTTTCGCAAAAGGTTCGATAGGCATAAGGAATCTTGCCACCATCACGCGCCTCTACTGCATACTCGTGATGTAATAAAGCCAAAGTGACATTCTTCTTCTGCAGTTCCTTATGAACTTTCTCCCAGTCAACTGGAAAATAACCTTTCTCAATAGCCTGTTTCTCTGGAAAGAGAAACGCTTCTAGCCATGGATTGGTCATGGTGTCGTTCAAACGTTCTACACCTAATTTCTTAGCGCGTCGAATGACATCAGAGACTGTATTTCTTGAATGTCCAGTGCTAGAACTAATGGTTCTCTGGCTGACTCCTTCGAAATACAGTTCCAGAATCTTACGACAATTAACCATAAAAAAACCTCCTGTATAATAATGTCATGCATGTCTGCATGCTACTTCATTATACAAGAGGCTATTCTATAGTGGCTCTATATTCCGCAGAAGATGGCTCTCATCTCCGCAATTGGTGGCTCAAAACTCCGCATAAGTGGCTCAATTCATCCGCAATAATCAATACCGATATTCCCAAATAACATGACGAAAACTTGAGATAAGGTTAAAAAGCTAAACATTAACAGTGCTTGAAAGCCCCATAGAACCAAGAAGTTTTGATTGATATCAATGTGAAACAAATACATTAAGCAAACGGTTAATAGTGATACACCAATTGCTACAAGTACATTAATTATTTGTCTTCCTATAAAAAGGGATGATTTACTATGCATGGTCGTTAATTTTCCTTCTGATAATTGTAGATGTTGGCTAACCAGCATAGCACCAATATAGGAAGCTAATACAATTAACAACGGTACCATCGTTGGAACAAATCCTTCTTTATCATTGATTTTGATAACATTTTCATGAATACTAGGATTACTACTGCTTTGCAGTATATCAATTAATTGACTTGTAACTTGTTCTACCACATGTTTATTTTCTGACTGCTCTGCTAGCATTTGAGGTACGTGGTCTGCTATTTGAATTTTTATTGCTTGTTGTACCTGCTGATTTACTTGCCCTGTTATATTACCTGCTATTTTCTCCATCATTTGTTTGGTTAAAGTTGCTGTAGACTGATTAATATAATAGTCTATACAGCAACCTTGTCATAATTGATGATTTAATGTTTATGGCGATGACACAACAAGAAGCTAATCTATTCTTTCACCTAATAAATGACCTATACAATCAATCATCTATTATTCTAACGTCAAACAAATCCCCAAAAGAATGGGGAGAATTGATTGGTGATCCAGCTATAACAGCAGCGATTTTAGATCGTATTGCATCAAGAGCAGAAATCATTAAATTAAATGAAGATAGCTATCGTATGAAAAATCGAAGAACGATTTTTGATGAGCAAAGTGTTAAAAATTAATTATCAAAAACTGTTAAATTCTACTTGACGGTTACAACCTTTCACAGGCGAGATTATTTATTATATATTTAAGAACCCGGAGCGTATTGTAAGATAGGGCTATACAAGCTATACTTTACTAAAATTCCTATTATTACCAATAAATTGGGATTTATTTGACGGATACAGTTTATTCGGTATTATTCTAAATGTAACCTTATATTTGACTGATGATGAACTCTACCAAATTCGCTCTAGATCATTAGATTACGAGGAATACCCTGCATACTTTATCAATGAAGTTAAACAAAATGTTCATTCAATACTAATAAAAAAGCTACCCACAATGGGTAGCCTCTTTTAGCAATATAGAACCTCGTTTATTGAAGTTGTATCTTTATTATCTCAATGTCATCCTCTTACCCGTTGAGATTATGTTCAGCCACATCTCATTCAAGCAAATAAATGTTGAAATAGAAGGTGCTGTTCTACGGTAATGTTATACCATATAGAGCTTATACATATAGCACCCACGGTTATTACCACAAAATCCTAGCCAACCTCATCAACATCTTCCAACCCCACTATCCGACTCCCCCTCATAATGCAAGTCCCGGAGCGTGAAGTGTAGATACCCTGCTATGTAAATGTAGTAATCAAGTCTATATTTTCTTCCTTTTTTACTCATAAAAAGTGATTAAAGCTATCTTTGCATTTATTCTTTCCGACAACTGTCAGTTAATTTATAAACAAGTGGAAACAAAAATGCCCAGATTATGAATGTCCCTATGGCAGAATTTATTAAATCTAACCAATAAATATGCCCACGATACCAATAACTAAACAAGCTCGTTATTATGACTACTATTAAAGAAGCGACTATAGCATTCCTTATATATTTTTTCATGCTAGACATTCACCTCAAGTAAAGGATTTTTAAGGTATTGTATAATTGACGGTTAATCTATTATTTGGTAGCTATAATAAATACTCTTTCTTCGCTCTCTGGTTCTTCAACAATCTTAAATAAATTATTTAAATGCGCAAATTCAACTGAACCAAAACCGGCATTATAAAGATATTCCCTAACATCTTCCATTTTGAAGATTGTATTATATATCACTTCATCATATTTATAATAGTCAGGTGAATCGTCATTCTTGACGAATCCATAATACCTTGTAAATGCTTTTTTCCTTAAAGGTTCGAACATACTTTGGGCGACACTAAATAGTGTCTCTTCTTCCCTAATAAATGTTCCCCCTTTAGATAGACCAAGTTTCGTATTGAGATCAAAAATGAATATTCCATCATCTTCTAAATGTTCATATACTTGTTGAAAGCACTGTATAAGGCTCTGTTCATCTTCTAAATGGTTTAACGCATCATAGGTTGATACAATATTAGGAAATTTTTTATTTAACGAAAAATATCTTGCATCATCATTATAAAATTCTGCTTTACCTATTTCAATAAATTGTTTGCTCAGCTCTTTGGCATGGTAAAGCATATCGTTAGAAATATCAATACCTGTAACCTTAAAATTTTTTGTTAAAAAATAATATGCTAATTGTCCAGTTCCACAACATAAATCCAAAACTTCCTTTTTATTGCTTTTAGTAGAAATATATTTATATATTCGTGGAGCTACTTGAACAGAAAAATGAATCAAATGTTTACTATATACATCTGCAAAACTCTTTCCGTAATTCATAATACGTACCCCCCTTATAATTTATTACCCACCAATAGTAAAAGGAATCAAATTAAAGCCTTTCTTCTCTTGATAATAGTGGCAAAAACAATGAATACAGTAGTTAAAATTAATAATAACCCTAATTCTTGGTAATAAGAAAATACACTTGCCTTTTCCGTCCAAACACCCCTCATCGCAATTAAGCCATAATAGATAGGATTAATAAACTCGACTAATGTATGTAAAAATTTTGGAAACATTTCAGGTGGAAATGTTAATCCCCCTAAAAACATTTGAAAGTTAAATAATATTAAAGCAATCGATTGATATGTTGCACTTTTAGTTGTTATTGCTGAAACAAGATAAACAATTGCATACTGAAATAAGTTGATCACAGTTAGCACTATAATAACCGATAAAACATTATCAAAAGGTATAGGAACATCGGATATAATCATAGCAGTGATGACTAGTAGCAGTATGGCTATGATTTGAAAGATGAGAGTTGCTAGAAATATTCCAAATGAAATCGTAACATGGTTTAAGCCTAGAAGCCTATATTTTAATAGGTTTCCTTGTTCTTCATATAAAGCTAAATATTGTCCGTAAATGACAATAACTGCATTGATAATAATGATAGGAATGAACGCAGGCAATAAATAATCTACTATTGTAAATTGTGTTCCTGTAATATCTATATCTGAAAATACATTACTAAAAATAACAAACATTAACACTGGCATTAAAAAACCGATCGCCGTCGTCTTATAATTTCTCAACAATAATTTCGTCTGATATTTTGAAAAAACTATCATCTTATTCATGTGTAATTTCACCTTTCTCGTTAATGACATATCCTAAATTTTTCAAGAATGCATCTTCAAATGAATAGTTCTTAATATAGATATCTGTTCCATTACTTTCCTTAATCTTTTCTAGGATTTCCGCTTCCTGTTCTGCATCGTATTCAATCATAAATCGATTACCATCTCTTGTTACAATTCCTAATTCTTGTTCTAAAAGACCATCCTTTACATTTGGAACTAAATTAGGTACTACAAAACTAATTTTTTTCTTATTTCCAAATGTTTGTTGTACTATTTCCCCAACACTACCTTTTAAAGTCACTTCACCCTTTTCCAAGATAACAATCCGATTTGCTAAGTACTCTACTTCATCTAAGAAATGACTTGTTAAGATAATAGTTGTGTTATACTCTTGATTAACCTTTTTAATTAAACCCCAAACTTTTCTTCTCGCTACTATATCTAAACCAGTTGTAATTTCATCAAAAATTATTACTTTGGGCTTGTTAATAAGAGTGAGTAATATTGATAACTTTTGCTTTTCACCACCAGAAAGGTTATTTATATTAGTCTTTTTAAAGGATAACAAATCAAATTCATCCAGTAATTCATCTATGTCAATGTCACTTTTTTGAAGTTGCTTATATAGATTACATATTTCGTAAACCTTTGCCCCTTCTTCATAAACTGACGATTGCATTTGCAAGCTAATATTCTTGTAAATATCCTTCTCTGGGAACTCATAATCAATTTCTCCACTATAAGGGATCAGCTTCATGATACATTTAATAAGGGTCGTTTTTCCTGCACCATTATGGCCAAGGATTGCAAAAATTTCTCCATTATTAACAGTGAAACTAGTATCTTTTAGGACCTGTTTCCTACCATAGCTTTTTGATAGATTCTGTATATTTATCATATAAAAAACTCCTTCTGTTAGATTATTTGTCACAACTAATGCAACAGTTTATCTTAGAATTTTTACATTTATCTTCAAAGAATCTGAATATCTTATAATTGGAAACATAGACTACAATCACTAGTTTTATAGATATTCATTACAGAAACTGATAATTGGGGATTTGCTAGTTGATAACATTTCCTTATAGGGAGACCTACATCTGTTCCTAAAGATTTATGTAAGTCATTTAAACAAAAATATACCGTGTTCACAAGAAAATTTAATATAAAGTTTCGATAATATATAGGATAACCATTTTCCACATTATTTATTAAAGTATAATTGTTGTAATAGCACTTTAAACATATCGTAGTACCTGGAACTAGAAGAGGACCTAACCTTAATTTATCAAGTGAGTAAACTAAATATTTATTGTCTTTTACACTTTGAACATATGGCAAATTCTTTTCATTAATTAAGAGAATGCTCCCTCGATGAATAGAGGCAATGTTTTCTCTAGAGGTTGGGATAATTTGAGATAATCCCTCTCTTTTAAAATAGGTGATAAGTTCCTGATTATCGTCTAAGGTATAGACTTTTTGATCATGAAACGTATCATAATAATCTTTAATAATAGAATGTTCAACCCCACTCTTCTTAGCAGCTAGTAAAACACCTCGAATATTTACCTCTCTTCTATAATCAGATTCATCCTCTGTTAAGAATATTAGTTCCTCTAATTGTTTACTTAGCATTATCATTAGTTTTTCTTCTTGGGATAACGCCTTCTTATCCTTAGGCATACTGAATCCATACAATAATTTCTGAACTAATAGCTCTTTATCTATTTTACTACTAACTTTTATGGAACGATGTAGCTCCTCGAATAAATGGGAAATAATAAATTCTTCTTCATTGATAACGGTGTATTCTGCTTTTAAGACTAAATACAACTAATTCACCCCACAACGACAACATAATGTAAATCGTATTGTTCCCCAATCATCTCTTTAAACTGCAACTCATTATAACCTCCAATACACGCAGAGTGATATCCCCGCTCCTGGCTATAAAGTAAAATATTTTGAGCCATATGCCCCATTTCTAAACACAGTAATCGGTAAGCAATTTCTCCGTACATTTTCTCAATTAATTGATAGTCGCTAGCAAAAAATAATTTTATCGGAAATGCAGCCAATTTCTTATCATAAATTATTTCTGCAATATGATAGTCAGGATCTTCTAAATATTTCTCTAAAGAATGGTCGTAGGCGTTATAACGATATACATAATTGTACTTTTCTAGGTTGATTGATAAAAATACAGTTGTAGCATAAGTAGCTCCTGGAGAAGGATAGCTAAATAATTGATAGCCCTTTTCGGTACTACCAGTAATCCCAACACTAAACCTTAGTAGTCTAGAGATAAAGTTATTGTCAACCTTCTTTCCACTGACTTCTCTTATAGTTCGCCGTGACATTAACAGTTTTTCAAAGTTCGTCTCTGCCTCAGGTTCTTCCATAGGAATTGCATCAAGTATTTCCCACTCTCGTGGATCCGTTACCGGTTTTATTCTGTTAGAGTGATAGTGTTCCGACATCATGGCATTATTATGATATAGTTTCCTTAATGTACTTCTATTACCAGTCAAATCCCAAAGCAGATCATTGCTTTTCAAATATCTCACCCTCTACCCCTATATTATTAGCAATCAATGACGCTAAATTATATTCGATGGCTGGAAAAATCCCAAGTCGATTATTTGTCATATGAACATGTGAGATAAGTACTGAAATATCGTGATGAATACCATTATGTTTAATACTATTTAAGTAATTATTATATATTGCATAATGTTCTATAGTAGATTGCTGGAGGTGACCTATTCTCCACTTCAATATCTGTTCATACTTATGGATTATTTCTCCATCAGCATTATAGTCCCTCCAAATATCTGAATATGTTCTATAAATATTACCTTTTTCTTTAGCAAGCTGAAAAGTTAAGTATATTAAATCCAGACCTACAATAATCCTTTTACCAAATGCTATTTTGTTTAGTTGGTTAGCCAAAACGCTACTTTCGTAGAATACATTTTCAGAATACCTTATTGCTTCTTGGCCACCGTACCGTGCATATTCTGGCTCATATTTAAACTCTACTACAGAACCATGCTCGCACCAGTAGGTATGAGTAATATTTTCATTTTCTAACATAGTATTCTGGTAGAAATGTTCATAATCAATTAAATCCACTATGTTTTTCTTTAGAAAAGTGGTGATAGATTCTTCGAAGCGCACTCTAATTTTTTGATAATCCTCTTCCTTACATTTAAATCGTAATCTTACATGAGGGCCACCTAACCAATACCTAATAAAAAAGTATGTCTCCATATCGTCTTGTATGACATGTTGAAAATCTGACTTTAAGTAATTATCAATCGCTTTAAAATCATGGATAAATCCATGTAAGGAATACCACATCCTGCCACTCCTTTTTTTATTTTATTCTCACAAATTAAAGGAGAAGTAAAACCGGTTTGCTTTGTTTTTCCTATTTATCTAAGAAAATAACTCAATTGCTGAATTGGAGAGTTACAGACAACTCCTATGAAATTTATTTCATAATTGCTATTAAGGTTTAGTATTTTTTTCAAATAATGATCATTATGATTTTTCATTGGTCTAAAAGCATATCCAATGGAAGCAGCATATAAAGAAACTAGCTGCATCAATTCTGAAGATGTGATAAGGTGATTTTTTAAACCATTTTCTAGCACACACTCTCTGTGTGAAAAACATACAAATACAATTCTATAAGATTTAAAATCAAAAAATTTATGGTCATCATGCATTACTTTACGAAAATCAATCTTTACATTACTTGTAGTTGAATCTGCCCAATATATACATTCCCCATTATCATCTTTCAGTAGAAAACAATATTCCATCCCACTACTACTAAATAGCTTCTTAGACTTCATCAAATAATGAAGTACATCTTCAGGTATAAAAGATTCAAATTTCTCTCCATAGTTATGATTTCCTATCGTTGTATGAGCGGAATTTCTAATTAACTTTGAAGATAACGGAAAGTATGGAATGTTATCTGTTTTAATAGAGAATTTGTCCTGATAAACAGAACTATTATAATGATTTAGAAGTTCATCTAAATATTTCGATTTTCTTAGTTCATTATGGGAAATAGATATTCTCATATCACGGCCAGTTGAATAGCTTTTACTGCCTGTCCATAGATTTACTTTATTTTGCAGACTTATTTCTAAACCAAAAGAAATATAGCTATAGCGCTGATCGATATTGATATGTTTATATATATATTTACTATTAATCTCTTTATATTGGAGGAAGTCTATATTTTTATTAAGTAATACATTTTTCACATTATATAACAGATGCCCTGCATCAAGTAGTGAGGCATATAAAGCGAATTCACTATAAAATCTAGCTAAATTTAGTACATCACTTACACCAAAAATATATAATTTATCTCTCTTAAAATATTTTTCATCT
Organism: Ornithinibacillus proteolyticus; assembly: GCF_039581225.1. Classification (NCBI taxonomy): domain Bacteria; kingdom Bacillati; phylum Bacillota; class Bacilli; order Caryophanales; family Bacillaceae; genus Ornithinibacillus; species Ornithinibacillus proteolyticus. The sequence continues at coordinate 24,855 of NZ_JBCPXV010000027.1, forward strand.
ATATTACTATGTGAAACAAGTAATAACTGCTCTTCGTAAATATTGTAATAGTAGAACTTTCCATTAATTAGAAATAGTAATTTCGCTGTGTGCAAACTCCTCACGGAAGGAGAGTTATTATGATCATGATAATAACTTAGAATATCGTATCTTTTTATCTTTAAAGTATGTTCAATGACATCATCAATTAATTGTGGGTACCTTTCAATATACCCGTTATATAGATAATCTCTATTAACGAATTCCTTCTGAAAAGGAATCAAAATGGTAAAATTGTTATTATCTGAATTGGTATAGCGATCAGCAGAATAACTCTGATAATAATCCAATTCTAATTGATGAATAGATGGATTATGGGAAAGGATGTGGTTCACGATTCATCACCTCTGTTTCACCATCTAGATTATTTAACTGGACAGCTTGTTGAATTCTTTCTTGATTAATATTTTGATACAAATACCCAAAACCTATATTTTGCATTGTTGGTATTAGTATTTTCACACAATTAAAGCCAAGAATTTTTAAGGTACGACTCGATAAATTTGCTTGATAGACTTCATGATGGGGAGTGAGCTTATTTATAATCTTGTCAAAAAGCTCTCGTTGTGATGAGAATTTGTTTAGGTATGTGGAGCGTTTTTTTATAAGTTCATTTGCATCTATAATACGCTTAGTGTGAATAGCAAAATCGAAAGCAAATCTCATCTTTGGTGATGAATATAAATATAAATGATCTTCTAGCTTTTTAATCTTTCTATAATCCTCCATGAAATCAGTTGGTTTAACACCTTTATAAATCAACTTTTGATATCCAATAAAAGACCTAATTGATGTAGATGCTTCTACAAGTGCAGATTCAATCGCCTCCTCTGGATTAATATTTGTTCCAGCTGTTGTGTATAGAGCAATTCTATCTTCATCTGCCTCTTTATCTTCTAGTTCAAGCAAGACCCAAAAAGAGGGGACTTCACTTTCAAGAGTTACGTCAAAGATATGTACCTTATATCCAATTGACTGTAAATAGGCAATCATCAAGTTGATGTTTTTATTTCCAATATTTTCTATACCTTCTACTCTTAATGGACTTGATTTAGAATACCAATGTACTAAAAAAGAGTCTCGTTCAATTACCTCAAATAAACCACCAATTGATGCTTCAATCTCGTTCGATCCTAGTGCAATACCGTTTGAACTATCGAGAATGTAACGTTTGTCGTGTGGTTTTTCATAAAAATCATGTGTCGAGAAGTAAATAACTTCTTCTGGAACTAATATATATCTCTTATCATTGAATGAATATACGTATCTCCAAAATATATCAGTCTCCGTTGAATATGTTTCAATTTGTACAAAATCTTCTGTGCACAATGATTCTGGTAGATGAAGAAATTGATGAAGCGAGATAAATTGCTCTTTTTTCTCCATAAGAGATTGTTCACTGGTGTAGTAACTACTAGTTGTTGGAGGGGCAATTCCGTGAAACCTTTCTAATCCTTCTAATATAGCAGTAAAAAATGAACCTTTATATGTACCCCGCCTCCCATGTGCATCAAATTTTCTTCTCCCTAACATTACATACAAACTGATAAGAGGCATACTATCAGATATATTACGGCTATGTGTATCAAAAAGACCGAACAGTGGATGTAAAAAGCTCTCTATATTATTTTGAAGGACCTTTATTACCTCATCAAATTCTCTTTCTCTAAATCCATCATTTAATCGATCGTTTACAGGAATTATCGCATTTTCCTTTAATAAGTTAATGGACTCTTTTTCACCACAAACAGAACATTGAGGATATTTAATCATAAAGAGTTTAATAATTTCTTTCGTTAGTAGATTATAGGCAAAATAGTAATGCCCTTCCTCCTCCATAACCTTCTGTTTTAGCTCTTCGATAATCTTTAAATCAACTTGATTTAAATCAGGTCTATTGAAATGTTGATTCAAACCTTTATCTTCGACTCTCTTCCGAACACACTCTATACATCCTAATTTATGCGACTTACAAGCTACAACAACATATTGATTAATTTCAAGAGAAGCTACAATCGTTCTCCTAGACTCTAGAATTTTGATTTTTCTCCACCTCAATCTTTCGAACAATTAAATTAGATTCATGTAATTGTTCTTCATACTTCCATGCACTTTCCAATAGATATAAGTTAGAGTGCTTAAATAGCTGTAATCCATTTTCTATAAATTCTTTTTCATTAGGTATATCCAAGCTAATATATTCATGATTATCCTTTTGGAGTAATGCTTCTTTATCAATCGAATTGATAGATGTTAAAATATTCGTGATTCTTTTATTGGTATTAAACTTAATTAATATATAATTTAATGCTAACTCAACCATTTTTTCTTCAATGTTTAATGTCCTTTTTTCATCTGAGTACATTTTATCTTTTCCATGATCTAATAAGTAAACAATATATGAACTAGAATTGATATACTTTTTAACATAAAAATCTAGATCCATATTTAGTATAGTAAGATAGCTGTTTAAATTATTATTAGGATAATTCACTCGCTCAACCTTCTGAACAGTAAAAGGTTCATCCACATATTGTAGTAGAAATAGCACCTTATCTAGATAATAAGACTCGTTAGTAGAAATCATCCATTTGCTTTGTTTTAGATCCCTATTAAAATAGTATTCTAGACCTTTTTTAATAGTTTCCATAGCTATTTCAATATAATCGACACCTGCATAAACAAAAGTGTCGTTCATTGATCTATCGGATAGAGAATAAGTAGTGTATCCCATTTGAAATAAGTCAGCATATTGTTCATCCTTCCAACCTGAAATAGAAATTGGTATAGTTGGATTGTTATTGATGAACGACTCAAAATTTCCAATGTAATCTAGCTTTTCCTTAGAACGCTTAGGTTTTGGAAAAGAAAATTCTTCAACAGTTTGCATGAAATCTTCTTCCTCTAAATCATATTCATAAAATTTCCCTTCTTTATTTAAAGAAAAAGTAGATTTAGATATATCCACTATAGATTTAATAACATATAACATGGCATAATATGGACCCACTTTGTATAGTAAAGATTCTTTAGAAATCAAATGTTCCTTATTCTCTATAGGTTTGTAATTTTGAGCTAGCTTATTCGTACTCCCGATTATTTTATCCGCTGATAAAGATAGCTCGATAATATTATGATGAATAAAGTCATTCTCCATCGTAATTATCCAATCACTATCCTTAAGTTCTCCTCCTATTTCTTGTGAAACAGTCATATCATTTTCAATCAATAGATCTCTTAATATCGGAAAATGCTGTTCGACTTCTGGAGTGATATGTATTACCGCTTCGTCTAATAATCGGCAACTATGAAGAATATCCTTATCTGTAGGTAAATACTGAGACAAAACTCTAAACCAACTATTCTTGAAATAGCTAGATAAACCATAAGAATTAGAATAGATGAAAATGGCTCCGATATCATACAGCACTTTCAATAAACGTTTAATATATTTTTGATCTTCATGACTTTTCAAGTAATCACTAATTACCAGCTCACGTTTAGAAGCATTAAGAAGATCTATTAATAACTCATATTGTTCTTGAGACGTCTCTATGGATACCTCTAGAAAATACGTTTTAATAATACTTTTATTTTCATCCAAGTAAACCATTGTATTTTGTCGATTTAAAATCAGTAATCCATCCATTTAAGTTTCACCCTTCTGATAAATTTCAAAATTAAACTCTTTAGCATTGGGTCCTGAGTTGCTCAAATATTCTTCCATAAAAAAAAGATCATAAATTGACTTCTCAAACTTATCCACCACTTCTTTTTCAAATACTTTTACAGATAAAGGATTTTCTATGTTAATGTAGAGAGGTTTAAATTTAAAAAGTTCCTCATCATTTAGCTGTGAACTTCGATCGATGACGACAAAGAATTCTTTATCTAGTTCCAATTTTGAGAAAACTAAATTTAAACGTCTGTAATACTCAAAATCACTTTCTTCATCTTTTCTTGTTAATTCCTCTTGTATGTAGGTTAAACGAATCCTCTTTCTATTAAGCACTATATTGCCATAAGAGATTCTTGGTATAATTTCTTCCTTTATCATCTCTCCTAATTTGTAATACATCGCTCCTGATGTAAACATTTGTAATAGTATTGCTATATATCCAGGCATGTATGTAGGAGTAAGAGATCCTCTAAAACAGATTTTTGCTTCCTTACCATCTCTATCAATAAATCTAAATAAGTTATCACTGACGTTTACTTTAAAATCTTCGACCTTATGAAGCAATTCATTATCCTTAATAGAGAATCTCCGGTTTCCAACTCCTACTGTATAGCACTCTCTACTAAGTCGATGTTCCTTCACATTACCATTAAAACCGTACGTATCTGATAATTCATAGTAATTATTATCATCATAGAAATCCTTTGTATAAACCTGATAATCTTCACTATCAAATAAATATTCTATAAAATAATTCATGAATCGTGCCAAGTATCTTTCCTGACCTTCATATAAAGAATTTATTATTAATTTATCCTGATTAATTTGGGCAAAGACACCAGTACTTATCCCCTTCTCTTTTCTAATCTTTTTAGGGATTTTTTGGATATAGGTGTCAATCAATCTTGTGATATCGATAGAGTCAGATGAGTAGTTCTTACATAAACTATTTAATTCTGCTATAAAGCTACATTTTATATTATCTAGTTCTTTTAGTTCATCTGAATAAAATTGATCCGACGCAATAAATGCAGGATTTTCCCAATAGTTCGTCATATCCTTGGATAAATCAAACAAAATAGAGAAGAAATCACTATCCATCTCTAGAAAATCCTGTTTACGAATACTTTTTAATCTAGCAGCAAATTCATACCGTAATCTGATACTAGTATCAAAAATGAGTGAAAATGTTTGTATCTGTTTAAGCGGACTAATGAATCTATTCATTATTTCACTGTCGATATATTCTACCTCAGTATAATAACCGTCTTCATAGAATACTTGATTAGGAGCAAATTTAATACCTGTTTTCTCACTTATTTCTTTCAAAATAGTATTTAGTTTTTTATAATAGTAATGTTTTTCATTGATATCTTCTGCAAAAGATACTTGTTTAGACAATTCATAGATTTTATTAAGATACATTATTAATTCTGAGTAGGATCCTTCTTCCAATAAAGGAATTAGCTTGCTTTTGATATCTTCAAAAAAGACTTCATACTTTGTTTCATCAAATCCTATTACTGGAATTAATAGCCCTATTTTTAGGTAGTTACGAATGATTGCAAGTATCTTCTCCTTTTGTATTTCTTTTCCCATAGCAGTATGCAGTTCAGCGAAGGACATATAGTTATCCATCTCTTTTTCATTAAAAAGGGCAACTAATGACTGTGGTATTTTCAACTTTCCTAATCGTTCCTCTGAAAGAAAGACTTTTGTTCGGGTAGAATTTTCTTTTTTTGAAAGAAACTCAATGTAATGTACCCCATTTTCTGAGGTAATTGAAAATGGTGGGATCGTATATTTCGTCTTCTCAATAAACAAATTAGAGTTAAATAAATAATAATAAGTCAATTTATAAACAAATGTATAATTTAAAGAAACTGATTTTTGATATTCATTAGCTAACGTATTACGATTAGATAATTCCGCTCTCCCGACATTAGTAATATTACTAAATGGACTCGTTTTTAGAGCTGATCGACTAATAAAATTATATAAGGTACCTTCTAACTTACGATGTTTACTTTTATGTTCTTCTAAAGGTGTGTTCAAATAAGATGTTAATTTAGAATAAATCTGTGGATTAATCAAATGTAATCCGTTTGATATAAACAAATTTTCTTCAAGGATATCTTTAAACCGTTGCCTTACTTCTGTTAAATTTCTTTCATACATTAGTTTTGCGCTTTCTGATAACTGAATATAATGTCGATATAATCCGATAAATCTACTTATTTCTTCATTTAGAGTAATTGGAATAAATGCTTGTATATTATCTGAACTATTTACAAATCTTTGATACTTATTCTTTCTTAAATATCTAATAGAATTCAATAGGTAAGGATTATTTGTGTTTTTAAGCATTTTGTTAAGAGAGTCAATTATTTTATCACGGTAACTATTTAATAATAATTCTACGTGATCAATTTCAAGAAATACGTCGGTATCAAAATCATGTTTTATTGCACTTTTTTCTAATATATTTTCTCTTTTTAATACAAATGGATTTAAAGTCATTAGTTAACACCCAAATCCTTTATTAGATTTTATACAGAACTTCACCATTAAAATAATCATCATAATATTTTACAACAGAATAGGCATAGAATTGTTTCTCTGCCATGCTTTGTTCAAATAATGGCAGACTTAGGTAAAATAAATTAACAATGTCCCTAAATACAAGCATTTTTTTAGAGTGAAGAAATTGTTCTAGTTCTCCAGTTTCATCTAAACTTAATAAATCCGTATGAAATTCATTATTTAAAGGAGCAAGTTCCCTTTTCAACAACTCTAGTTGTGGCTTTAATCCTACTCCTTCTTCTGGATCATCATAATTGTCTATACTAAAGCTATCATTCATCTCCATTGCTATATTAGTCCATCTAGCTTCCCATTCTTGCATCAATTCAATAATATCATCTCTCAAAATGATTTCATTGTTATGAAATAGTTGCGTTCTTTTCTTTTCAAAATTAATCTTAATATTACTATTCAAACCTCTTGCTTCAATATTTGATAAGAACCCTTGTGCATGAGATAAAAATGTTAAATGTCCATTTTTGGGGCCATCCTCATATAATGAGGCAATAAAGCGAAACTGGTGTAAAAATAGATGTGCTCTTTCTACTATCGATAATTCATGGTATTTCTCCAAAATCTTTAGGTAAATATCATTTAGATCACATCGATACTTATCGAAAGTCTTTCGGTGTTGTTTCGAATTATAGATTCCACTTTTCCTAGGCCTTGAAAGAACATGACCATGCTCATGTAATAAATTGATATCAACATTATCTCGATATTCAAGTTCAACTAATGTTCTTTGTTTTTCCCGATATAATTGTTGTTTTTGCCTAAGATATTCGTGATTAATTGGATTTCTATTGATATAATCACGTACAAATTCTTTTATTTCATCCACTAGAAACCTCTCTTCAGAACCATTGCGGAATACTACCAGTGTGTTTGGTCCATGTTGCCAATCGTTATCAAGGTAATAACTACCCTGTAAATTCCTAAGCGTAGTATTACTAGTCATTTCTAGGATTAGTGGTATCTTACTTTCCGCATAGTTATAAATACTAATAGGCATACAAATAGCACCTCTTTTAGCTAATTTAGTTTAACTTGCATTATCATCTAGTTTAATACTGACATTCTATGGTTATCTAGGTAGTTTAAATCTAATAGTCTATCTATCGTTTTCTTATACAAACTGTCTGCTACGTCAACATTAATTTTAAATTTATTAATTACCTCCTCTCTAATCAATTCACTAGAAGCACCCTTTAACAAACCTTCAAATACCAACGCAACAGCTGTAGGGATTTTCAATAATTTTAAACTTCTATTTTCCACGATAATTGGCTCGTCTTGTATGTATAATAGGTAAATATGCTCTTTTATTAAAGAATTACTATTAGAAATGATGTCGTTTGAGAACATATGTGTATTAAATGGTGTGGAAACTTTAACATCTTGATATTTAGCATTGATAAATAACGGGACATTCTTCAACAAGTGTTTGATGATATTGGAAATATTTATATATTCACCAATATATTGGTTTTTCCTTCTAATCTCACAATACTGTTCTCTATTCATGTAATTAGGGAGCATCGCACATTTAGAACAACTATCTTTCACTGGGCAAATATTACATCCACGAAGCTCTTGCTCTTCTTCAGAGATTTGTAAAGCGTTACCAACCAGATTTATATAAGAATCTGAAAGTTTGCCAATTGCTTTGCTACATCCTCCACAAGGTAGAATATTTTGACTCTCATCTAAATTAAAGCGATGTAGTTTTGCTAATGCACAGTGTTCAGCCCTACCCCACCTACAAGCGTCCAATAGAAAACTTGATATTTCATAAAAGTTACGGAACTGTCCTGTTTGCACAAAATATTCAACATCATTTATAAAATGCTCGAGATCTTGCTCTGTATTAATAGACAAAAAATTGTATTCATCTAATAGCTGCTCATCATTAACTTCAGAATAAGGTGTTTTAAGAACTTCGATTTCTAAGGAATGGTGATGGTCATCTATTTGAAGTGTCTCAATATATTTCCTTCCTGTTTTGTACACTTGATGGTAGTGTGGTAAGAAAACATCTTGTTTTCTAGCTTCATCTTTGTTAAAGTCAAATACTTCATTTGTCTCCCGTATTGCACCACCTTCATTAATGCTATATAACAAACCTTCTACAGAAGACAATCTTTCTTGTCCTGAATCATAAATGACAGCACTATTAATACCTAAAAAATTACTTAAATTACGATAAGTATTCTTACCTAATTGTTTATCCTTAACAGCAACATGTTTACTATTACCACCAGCAAAGTTATAAGGATAGTAGCCTGTTAAGAAAGAAATATAACCATTTACAAGAGCACCTTCAACTCTCATTGATAATGAATTCTGTTGCTGATTTTGCAAAATCCCACCTAAATATTGCGGAATTTCACGACTAAAATTCCCTCGATCCCTAACTTTATCCATATCATTATGAAGTAAAATTCTAATGTCACCCTCAAATAGCTTTGAGTATACCGAACTATTGATAAACTTTAATAGTTGATTGGAGTTTACATTTTTGTTATTTTCTAGTAAAATAGGACTATACGAAATATTCCCTTTATAACTACTCATTGTTTTATAAATTCTATCAAATTTAGAAATAATATCTTCATAATCAATTTCTTGTATAAGAATCTCTAACCTATTAAATTTTGAATGTGCCAATTTCTTGAGAATATCGTCTGACAATTTGTTAAGGCTAACTCTCGCTGAAAATGTAAACGAATACTCTTCGGGATTCATAACATTCATTAGAGAATTGAATAATTCTAAATTATTGAGAATATCGTGATCCAAGAAGTTAATCGTGCCACTAACTCCTTTTGATTCAAATAATCGAAGGTCATCAATAATTTGGTTTACTATATATTTATGCTCTAATCTTAAAGAGTCAGTGAGGTTAAATAAATTTAATCTCATGCCATAGTTATTCACTTGTCTTACTTGTATATTTCCGTTCTGATATGGAGATAGTGTATTTTGAGTAGATAGATTGAAAGATGCATAATGACTCCGATTTTCTACGAAAGTGGATGCTTTTATAGGCAAATCGTTAACTAACTCAATTAGTATTTGTAATACCTTTTCAGCTAAGTTATCAGAGATTAGCAGGTCATAAGAATCTTGTTTAGAAATGAAATTATTATAATCATTAGAGACTAAACCAGTCCAAATTATTGTATAATCAATCTGTTTTAACCTTTCAGAAACTATATGGGTAATATCGAAGTTCTTTTCATCAATATAAAAAATTATGATTTTATTACCTATAGCTGCTATATCATCTTCTAGATCGTAAATTAATTTAAGGTTTTTCTCAATATATTGGGTTGTGCTTATACCTTCTTCAGCTAAATAGTTACGTATATAAGATAAATCAAAATGATTATCTGCGGTTATTAAATTATCATTATCTTTTTTAAAATAAACTAATGTTGCACAAGAATGTATTTGGACCATCCAATTCACAACCTTTTATATTACAAAATTAAATTGTTTAATATAATATTTTGGGATTAGAAGGGTTGGCTTAACCCATAGTCAATTAGACAACCCTTCTAAAACATGTTTTACCTTAGAAGTGAAATCATGTTGTAGAAGAGCAAGTTGAGCTTGAACCACATGTAGAGCAGTTGCTACCAAACGCAGAACCACTAGTAGCAGCTGTCTCTGGTAGAGCCGTAGCTTCATTGATATCAACAAACTCTAACTCTTCAATGTCTGCAAATAATTGATCAATTTTTTCATTTTCATTGATCTTTGTAAGTTCTTTTGACATAATTATCACCTCCTTTAATAGAATTAAACTATAGTATATCCATAGTCTATAACAATATTTTGACCTCTAATTGCATCGCTTTTATCAGATGTTAAAAATTCGATTACATTAGAAACTTCAGTTGGTGTTACTAGCTTTTTATAAGGAATTCTATTTATAAGTCTCTTACCAGGGAAGCTATCAAAATATTCCTTGTTTTCCTCTGTTAATACATAGGTTGGTGAAACACAATTTATCTTAATATCTTTATTCGAATACTTAGCGAAGTCAACAGTCAGATTTTTTACTAGTTGAATAATCGCTGCCTTAGACGGCCCATAATCTACTCGATCTTCATGCCCAACGATTCCATTTTGCGATGCAACACACACGATGGAAATTTTTTCAGAAAACAGGTTATATATCCGTTTTAGGAATTTAACAATTCCAAATAAATTTATATCAAATGTTTCTTGCCAGGAATCGGTTGTCGAAGTAAAAAAGTTTCTCATATAATTAACACCAGCTAAATATATTACGCCATCAATATTCAAATTCTTTCCCTTAATTACTTCATATATTTTATTAAGATCTTGTTCTGATGTAATATCATAAGATAACTGAATGGAATTAGAATTTTCCACCATTTCTTCGCCTAAAGATTTATCTATACATACTTGAAAATAATCTTTAAAGGTATCTCTAACAGCTTGTCCTATAATTCCTTCAGATCCAATAATGATTATGTTTTTCAATAACCACACCTCAACTCAGTATTAAGATTCTATGATATGCTCTCGATAATCTTATAAAACTGTTCTTTAAAAGATTCCAGTTTATTAGGAATATATTTTTGTAATTCTATAGAATCGATTTTGTTCTTTAAATAATACTCTAGTAAAAGTAAGGTTGCTTTATTTACTTTGTAATTCTTGTTTAGGGAAATATTATATAAATAATATTGATCATCTATTACGAACCCGATAAGCTTAAAATCTTTATGTTTTTGTAGATATTCTTTAGTAAAAAATGCATTGTAAGGGGTAACCATATACATCTTCTTTTTTCCTAGTAGAGCAGAAATGTTTATAACCATTGGGAATATTCTCATGATTGGTGTAGTCATACGGGTATTTTTGTAACTTAAGTAGTTAACTAGCACATAAAAATCTTCATCAAAATTATTCGTAATAAGATAGTTTTTACTGTAATCCCTGAAGATGCCATCTTTAAAATAGAATAACCGCTGATTTCTATCGATGTTCATCACTGCGGAATAATCAATAATGCCATTGGTAATTTGATTATTCAACACTTCACCATTACTTTGAAAAGATTTCATACCCTCTATTATTTCTTCTTCGTTCATATGAATTAGTTTCATAGATTCTATTGTTTCTTTTTCTCTGTGAAAGTTTACTAGGACTGGAAACAATTCAGGCAGGATATCAGTGGTACATCTATCATAAAAAATGATTGAATTTATAACACAATTCTTTAAGACACTACTATTTATTTTGTTTAATAAATCCTTATTTTCAACATAAAAATGTTTGATTTGATTTCCTTTGGTGTTTAGAGGATATTGGCCCGTTAACAATAGATATAAGGCATCTTTTATAGGGGACGTTTCCTGTTCAAACTTTACATGTAAAGCAGTGTTGTTAGGAAACTTTTTTCTAAGGTTGTAACTAGATAAAGTAGAGTGGCCAATTTTCAATATTTGGTTAGTATCGACTAATTGGAAACGGATTGGATAATTGTTATTTAAGAATCCTACAAACCTATGCATTCTTTTACCATCGCATACAAATATATAATCCGTTACGTTGTAATATTCAAGAAAGGAGTAAAAATCATCTGGTGTGTTAGTATAGAAATCTAGTAATTCAATCGAATCTAGCTTATTTAAATCTGCTCCGATTAATTGGTTTGTCATGTGGAACATTCCATACTTATCCTCATATACATATCCGATAACTAGCAATTTACAAACAACACCTCTATAGACTTTATTAATAATTCGATTATCATTTTAACATTACAATTACATGAAGTAAATAATTTTTTCTTAATTATTTATAAAATTTTAACATTATTGAAATTAGTCTATCACTCTATTATAATAACCATTAATCGGAATCAACAATTTTATTGTGACTACCATTGATAATCTCTTCTAAATTATTATAAATAAAAGAGGTGTTATAATTGAGTACGAAGAATATGCTTTATCCACATGTTCACCCTTTAAAGCCAGTATCCTATGGACCTGATTTCCCTATTATAGTTCGGGGTGAAGGGATATACATCCAAGACACACAAGGAAAAGTTTATCTTGATGCAATAAGTGGTTTATGGAACGTTTCTTTAGGTTATGGAAATCCTAAAATTAATGAGGCCATAATAAATCAGCTAGATAAAATTGCTTATGTCAATCCAATACAACATAGTAACCCTACTACAGTAAAGTTTGCAGAACAACTATTAAACGTTGTTCCAGATAATATAGTAAATGTTATCTATACATGCACTGGTTCTGAATCTACAGAACTAGCAATTAAGATCGCTCGTAAATATAATCAACTAAAAAGTAGACCCCATAAAAACAAAATTGCCACATTAGATTTATCCTACCATGGTACGTATTACGGATCGATGAGTATCAGTGGAGTTGATCGTGAAGTTTCTTCAGAATATGGTCCTAATCTGTCAGGGATGATTTTTTTACCCACTCCTGTTAAGAAATACCCTAATCAAGCAAATAGTGATAGCATTGACGAGATTAAGGAAGAGTTACACAATATTTTCAATCGAGATGGGGGAAATATTGCTGCAGTAATTATAGAGCCTGTACTAGGTTCCGGGGGATCCATACCTCTCACGGTAGAATATGTTCAATTGATAAAAAAATTCTGTCTGCAACATGATATCTTGTTAGTCATCGATGAAGTAGCTACAGGCTTTGGTAGGACTGGAAGATTGTTTGGGTTTGAGCATTATAACATTGAACCAGATGTCCTTTGTTTGTCTAAAGGAATTAATAATGGTTATTTGCCATTAGGAGCTACTTTAATTAGCAGTAAAATTTATGAAACCTTTATAAGTCATAATACCCAAATTGAACATTTATCCACACAGAATGGTAATCCATTAGCTTGTGCTGCAGGAATTACCTCCTTGGAAATAATCAATAATGATAAATTACTAAAACACGTGACAAACATTGGCGAATATCTTCGAAACGAAATTTTTAATACACTCCAGAGTCATAAGAATTTTTCCGAAACACGAGGTAAAGGTCTTATGCTAGGTATTGAATTGGTTAAAAATAAAAAAACTTATCAATGCCTCAGCTACCAACAGATTAGTGAGCTTGTTAATAAATTTACGCAAAAAGGACTAATTGTTTATCCATTCTTTAATCAGCCACGTACAACAGGAATACATTTATTCCCGCCATTTATATTAACATATGAAGAAGCTAATAAAATTGTAAAAATTATCAAGAAAGTATTTGATAATACTATTTATTGATATTTTCTTGAACATTTACATCTTTATTATATAGCCCACACTTTTATTGCTAGATAAATTAATTCGGGTTTTGATGCCATTATGAAAACATGCAATAAAATTACTCGTGATTAAATTATGGTGGGATGCAATCCTTTTAACTACTTTTCAATTGAAATAGTTCAACGCCTTTACGATTAAGCTCACCTTAATTAATATTGGTGAAATACAAGAAGGCAATATTCCTATAAGAACCGTAACTGAATGTTATTCTACTTTAGAAAATTATTTTATATCTACATTGAAAACAAATTTTCGAACGGTTCTTTTGTTATTTTAACTATTTTAATTGGTCATTAATTATCACGATTATGGATTATAAGTATTCAAAAAGTAATCTATTATACGAAGAAATCCCTAGTTCAACCCATATCATTTTAAAATAAATATTGCTGTTTAATAAGAGGCCATTTTGTCAATCCTTCGATAATGGACTCTTTTTTTATTATCACTACAAGGTTTCGTCGAATCTCCTAAAACCTGTTATAGTATGTTAATTAACAATTTCTTAAAGCAAAAGCGCTTCACATTTCACATACCATTCTTAATGGAGGATAATGACTATACATACAAAAGTATTGATGTCGTTCAAATGCAACTTTGTATAAGAGAATATTTAAGAAAAGGTTCATTTTTATTAGATTACAGGAGGAGCAATGAGAAGAGCAATGCTATATTTCGTAATTTTTTTAATTCTACTATTGGTATCCATTATTTTATTTTTAACTATTAACCCCGTGTTCGGTGGAAATCCAAGTAAACAACAACAAGAGAAATTTGAGAAATTACCTAACTATCAAAACGGAAAGTTTACCAATCAAGTAGCAACGGAGATGAACATGGGAATCTCTGGGATGTTCAAGATGGTTAAAGAATCTATATTCCCAGGAGATAACGATCGCTCTCCAACTGGGGACTTACCTATTTCTAAATTTGATTGGGAAATGGTGAAAAGTGAAGAAGATAGTTTAACTTGGTTTGGTCATTCTACTTTTTTATTAAGTATTGATAATAAGAAAATATTGGTGGATCCAATGATTGGACCTAGACCCTCTCCAGTTTCATTTGTAGGGGGAAGCAAACGCTATAGTCAGGATCTTTTACATATCATTGAAGAATTACCACCTATAGATGCAGTTTTCATTACGCATGATCATTATGATCACTTAGATTATACATCCATAATGAAGCTAAAGGATAAGGTATCTCATTTTTTTGTTCCTCTAGGAGTAAGTACTCATCTTATTCGATGGGGAGTTGACAAAGAAAGAATCACAGAACTTAATTGGTGGGATGAAACAGATTTTAATGGTTTAACGATTGCATTGACTCCTTCCAAACATTTCTCAGGAAGAGGGCTACTCAATCGCAACTCCACTTTATGGGGAGGTTGGGTTATTCTTGGGGAGAATACACGTTTTTATACAAGTGGGGATGGCGGATATGATAAACATTTTAAGGAAATAGGAGAAAAATACGGTCCGTTTGATATTACACTAATAGAAGGTGGTCAATATGATGAGCTCTGGGACTGGGCTCATATGAAACCAGAAGAATCCCTTCAAGCCCACTTAGATGTAAATGGAAAGAATATGATGTTAATTCATTGGGCTGCATTTACCCTCAGCTATCACAGCTGGACAGATCCAATTGAACGCGCATTAAAAGAAGCTGAACGATTAGAAGTGAATATAATGGCTCCACAAATAGGGGAAACGGTCCCTTT
This sequence comes from Ornithinibacillus proteolyticus, assembly GCF_039581225.1. Lineage (NCBI taxonomy): Bacteria > Bacillati > Bacillota > Bacilli > Caryophanales > Bacillaceae > Ornithinibacillus > Ornithinibacillus proteolyticus. The sequence goes on from NZ_JBCPXV010000027.1 coordinate 40,218, forward strand.
AAATAGAGACTTGCCATTAGAACCTGATTATTGGTGGGATTTTTAGTAGGAAATTTAAGCTTCTAATTAAGTTAGCATTGCCGATACTGATTGTTCCAAAAGAATACTCCCCATATGGTACGCAGATTCTAAAGAAAAATCTGTTTCGCCTTATGGGGAGTATTTTTATCTAAGGTATGAATTAATAATGACATCAAAGTCTTCCTTTAATAGTCTAATTCAAAGTTATCAAGCATTGCACGTACTTCATCCGTTGACTCTGTGCTCATCAACTGATTTCTTAATTCACTAGCCCCTCGAAATCCTTTAACATAAATCTTAAAGAAGCGATGAAGAGCCTTGAAGGAACGTGTCTCTAATTCTTGTGAATATTTATCATAAAGATCAAGATGCAATCTTAACAGATCAAGTAATTCCTTGCTGCTATGTTCTCTTGGCTCTTTTTCAAAGGCAAATGGATTTTTAAAAATACCACGGCCAATCATCACTCCGTCAACACCATATTGCTCCACAAGCTGTAAACCAGTCTGACGGTCAGGAATATCCCCATTAATCGTCAACAGTGTTTCTGGTGCTATCGCATCACGAAGATCTTTGATTTCTTTAATTAGCTCCCAATGAGCGTCAACTTGGCTCATTTCCTTTCTTGTACGCAAATGAATTGAAAGATTAGCAATGTCCTGCTTCAATACATGTGTTAGCCAGTCCCTCCACTCATCTACATCCGTATAACCAAGTCTTGTTTTCACACTTACAGGCAATTCTCCTGCCTTTGCAGCTTGTATTATTTCTGCAGCGACTTCTGGACGAAGGATCAGGCCGCTTCCCTTTCCTTTTGCTGCCACATTAGGAACAGGACAGCCCATATTAATATCCACACCTCTAAATCCCAACTCCGCCATACCAATACTCATTTGTCGGAAGTAATCGGGTTTATCACCCCAAATATGGGCAACAATTGGCTGTTCATCGTCTGTAAATGTTAAACGTCCACGTACACTTTGGGTTCCCTCTGGATGACAGTAACTCTCCGTGTTTGTAAACTCAGTAAAGAACACATCCGGTCTAGCTGCTTCGCTCACGACATGACGAAAAACAACATCTGTCACATCTTCCATTGGAGCAAGTATAAAAAATGGCCGTGGTAAATCACGCCAAAAATTATCTACCATATTAAATTCAAATCCTTTCACTATGGGATATCAGGTCAGTATCAAATCCCAAAAATAAAACGCTATATTGTCAATGTTACCTATATACTTATAGCATGCATAAGCGCTTTTTATCAAGCTATAGTTAATTCCAGACATTATAAACTTTACCATTTACTATTAGAGGGTGGGACAAAAGAATTTATATTAAAGTAAAAACCAAATCATGAGCAAAGACCACGCTGCGGAAATTTACTTACGGTTGCTTCCAGTACAGGGGCGACATCTGTAAGAAAAGACCATCGCAGTGTCTTCTTTTTCACCGCCGGGCAGCTGGTGAGCCTCCTCAGCTCTTTTATAGAAAAAAAAGACAGGAGCCCCTGTCTCATCTTTTCCTACTTTATAATAAAATCAAGAATAGCTGGAGCAAAATCCATACTTGTAAACAATTATAAGCTCCTTCCATTCCTTAACCATTATGGAATGACCTTTTACGATTCTGCAATCATGTCTAACCATTTTATATCAGCTTCTAAATGAAGCAACGCTCCTTCAATAAGCAGTTTCATCGTTTCATTTCCTGAGCTCAGCATTTGTTTCTTGAGATGAGTAAGATGAAGAATATCCTTTATCATCGTTTCCTTTTGATTTCTTATCATGCTTTGTCTATTCTCATAAGTCACTTGATTGGCGCATAGAAACTTAAAGTAAAATTCGTCCTTGAACAAGGATCTACCAACAGGCTCCTCCAACCAACGCCAGAGCTCCTCTTTACCGGCAGTTGTAATCGTATAGAGCTTGCGGTCCTTCTTATCATGACCTGGGGTTTCTACTAGTGAATCCCTTTCTAGTCGGTCAAGTGTCGTATATACCTGTCCTGCATTTAATGGCCACATTCCTTGCACCATTTCCTCGAATCCGGTCTTTAATTCATAACCATGTCTAGGTTTTTCATACAATAGGGCGAGTAGTGAATGTTTTACTGACATGTTGATATTCCTCGCTTATCCATAATTTATTGCTTCTCTTATCGATATTTTTGATGCTGAATTACTTGGTATCCAGGCAGCAAGAAGTGTAAATACAATTCCTCCTGCAACAGATATAACTAAACTAGACCACGGAACCGAAAATTCAAGAAATGCTGGCGCTTGAGTCGAAGTAGCATTTAAATAAATAACTAATATTCCATACAATATTCCGACAACGACCCCAGTAATACCGATTAACAAGCCTTCTGCTATAATCATAATTCTCACCTGTGACTTTGTAAAACCTAATGCTCTCATCGTCCCGAGTTCTTTCGTACGCTCTAGCGTATTCATAAAAAGTGTATTACTAATTCCAATTGCCGAAATCGCAATGACTAATATAAGTAGGGCAACAATCAAATCTTTCATACCTTCTAGCCCACTTTTTGCTTGCTCAATAATTAATTGCCTCATATCTACATTTGCAATTGAATCTCCATAAGTAGTCCAAAGACTAGCTAACACGATTGGAATAGTCTCTTCATCCATTACATCAATCGTTATATGATAGTTCCATGCCCAGTTCAAGTAGTCCTGTACAATTGGTTCCTCTACAAATCCTACATAACCTGAATAATGAGCGGATTGAACTGTTCCTTTGATAAAAAATTCTGTCTCACCAGCTGGCGTATGAAAGGTAAATATATCCCCGACTGCTGCCCCCATTTCAGCTAATGCACGATCGCCTATATAAATAGATGGCATATGACTTGTTACATCTGTCGTTTCCGTTAAATCGAACATACTAGCATCATTATTACCTGAAAAAGAAAAGATGGAAAATTCTCTAAGTTCATCATCTGGAGAATACCATGTCACATTCGGTATTTCCGCATAATCCTCTACCTTTTCAATACCTTCTATAGTTGCTAAGGCTTCTATCTCATTTTCCGTCCAGGCGGTTTCTTTCTCTACTATAATATCCCCACCAAAGGTTGCACGAATATCCTTCTCCAATCCTACAGGCAACGATTCTAATGCCGCACTCATAAATAATGCTAAACTAACTCCAATAGCCAGCATCGCAGCAGTATTTGCGTTTCGTTTCTCAAATTGCTTCAATGAACGATCTGCCTGTTTTCCTAAGAAACCGAACAACATCACAATGATTGGTCTAAGGACATATTGAGTAAGCTTCATCCATAGCGGGAACAGGAGAACAAGCCCGATGAATAGAAGTAAAAACGCCCATACATTATCAATCAATCCAAGAACGGTACAAAGAACACCTATTATCACTCTTGGTATGTTAATTTTATTTACATTATCGCTTTTTTGACCTGCCATTGCATCTAATATCGGGATTTTACCAGCCTTGTATATTGGGATTGCTGCTGCTATAAAAGGAAATACGATCCCTATGATAGCTGATATAATCATAGGTGACACGATTTCTACTTCATACGTGATATTTTGTGTCACAATGGAAGAAATTAAAATCTCTTGAACAACCATTCCTAGCCAAACCCCAAAACTTAAACCAAGCACAGTACCTATTCCTGCTAGAAAACCAATTTCCTTAAAATTAAGTTGAATCACATTTCTACTTGTATAGCCTAAGCTCTTCATAATAGCAATCTCATTATTGCGTTCTATAATACTCGTACGAATCATATTGAACGCAATAAAAGCACTTATAAAGATCGATAATATTGCTATTAGGTCAAATACAAAATACATCCCATCCACATTATTATATTGCTGGGTATCTACGACAACTGGTTGAACAAACAAATCAGAGCCTGCTAAATCCCTTTCGTATTCCGCTTGCAGTTCTTGTGGGTCCAGAATCCCATCAACTTGAAAGCGATACTCCGTAATCTGCTGACTCATTCCCACCCATTCTTGAAGAATAGCTAGTGGAACGATTACCTCAAAGTCTCGGAAATTTGCTGCTTCCATTGTTTTCGGGCTATTTAAGACTCCACCTTCATATACAATAGCCGTAACTTCCAAGCTACCCATATTCTGAAAAGATACTGTATCGCCAATGTCTTTCCCCCAAAGTTTAGCTGTATTTTCTGTTAGGATTAATCCTTCCTTCGTCACATCTCCCTTTTTTACAGGTAATGGCATAATGTCATTTTGAAAGTCCGATAGCCCTGTGAAGTTTACCGTTGCTTGCACCGGAGAGTCCGTTTCCATATCAACAAAGCCTTGCTTTGTTAATAGTGCTATCCCTTCTGTCACCTCATCCCGATCAGGCAAATCCCCTAAATCATTTGCAGAGAAAAACCGCTCCGTTCCATATATCTTAAAATCCGCATTGCCAGCGGTTAATCTTTCTTGCTCATCCATAATATTGGAGAAGGTTGCCTTTGCAATGAGCATACTCGTCATGACGGAAACACCTAGGGCTATTGCAATCAGTGTAAATAAAAAGCGCTTTTTATGCCGTGTAATATTACGCCAGGAAACGCGAAAGGAATTTAGCATAATCCTCATCCTCCCTCGTCACTTCAGCTTCAATCAAACCATCTTTAAATAACACAATCCGATCTGCATAACCCGCGGCAAACATATCATGTGTTACCATAACAATCGATTGTTTTCTCTCCAGATGAAATTTCGCTAGTAAATCAAGTGTATCACTAGAACGCTGTCTATCTAGATTCCCAGTTGGCTCATCCGCCAATAAGATCGAAGGCTCGTGAATTAATGCTCTTGCAATAGCCACACGTTGCTGTTGTCCTCCACTAAGTTCATTAGGAAACCGTTTCTCATAGCCTACTAAATCAACGGCCGCTAATAATTCCTCCACTTTTCCAGGTGGTACTTTTTTTCCGTCAGCATGCAATGGAAATACGATATTTTCATAGATCGTTAATGTCGGTAATAATTGGTAGTTTTGAAAGATTAGTCCAATGTCCTTACGCCGTATTAATGTACGTTCTTTTTCTGATTTAAGCGCAATATCCACCCCATCAAGTTTAATAGAACCAGATGTAGGTGTATCCAGACCACCAAGTAAATGGAGTAACGTTGTTTTACCTGAACCACTCGGACCAATAATACACACAAACTCCCCTTCCTCTACCGAAAAATCAACTCCTTTTAGAACTTGTACGGTTTCTTTACCTGTTTTATATTCCTTCTTCAACTCAGTAACGTCAATCATACTATTCACCCCTCTGTTTTGATGGAAATATGGTATATGACCATGAATAAATAAAATCAATAATAAACACTAATCCCCAAACCATCGATATCCCATATAATGTCTCATTAGCATATGGTGTTTCCCCTATAATTTCCGTACCTATCCATGATAGATCTTGTAAATAAGGCAAAACTTGATTCCAATTGTCTAGACTGTAATTCAAGAAAATCAATTGAACGATGATAAAAACAAGTAAATGGATTATGGAACTGATTCGATATTTCTTTGCAATATATTTTGGATCCTTTTGTTTCTGCATCACGTATTTGTCTTTTTCCGTTAGTAGTTCTGTGCCACGCCAGCTGCCAATTTTTAAACGCATCCAACGATCAAGCTTCTTAAAATCACTAATCCCAAACGTACAAGCATATATAACAAATATGGTAATGACAATTTGGAATGTAGAAATTTCTCCCGTTTCTTTATACACGAACAGTGCTAATGCAGCTTCCAGAAACAACAACACGATAAACAGAAATAGGAAGCCCAAGCTTAACTTTCGTTTGTTTGCTACATAGCGAGTAACACCAAACAACAGAATGAAAATTAGTGATAACACTTCGGCTAAAATAAATATCTCCCACTGGTATCTCAATATAAAATCCATGTCTTTCTCCACCCTTTTTACATACTGAATATTTATATACCGAGTATATACTTACTCAGTATATACGTCAATAGTAATTTTACATCTTGTAAATCATTATCATAGAAAAGTAGATACCTATTTAGTCTTGACAAGCATAGGCTCAACCTTAGCAAGAGACCCATGTCTTTGTTTAAGATGATATACTCACCATTAGTCATCACTAGAGAATTCTAGAACGAAGTGTAAGCTGTGATTGTACAAATATGAATTCTGCCTAACGAAAAGATTTCCCCATGTTTTAGATGGCATTCCATAAATTAAAGTAGTTTGTTCAAATTGAATATTTTGTATTATAATGATTAGTGACATTACTGTAAGCGCTTGCTATCAAACGTAGGGAGAGGGTTTCACATGATTACTTTTATTGTTGCCATAGCTTTATTGATTACCGCTTATTTCACTTATGGAAAATATGTGGAAAAGGTATTTGGACCAAATGCAAATAGGCCAACACCTGCATACGCCAATCAAGACGGTGTTGACTATGTACCAATGAACAAACAGAAAAATGCATTGATTCAATTATTGAATATTGCTGGAACTGGCCCTATCTTCGGGCCAATCATGGGTGCTCTATATGGACCTGTGGCATTCTTATGGATTGTGTTAGGCTCCATATTCGCAGGGGCAGTTCATGATTACTTAACAGGGATGATCTCTATCCGAAATCGAGGTGCTCATATACCAGAACTTGCTGGGAAATTCTTAGGGAAGCTTTCTCGTCATTTAGTTAATGTTTTTGCACTATTGTTATTATTACTGGTAGGTACCGTGTTCGTCACGACACCAGCATCCTTATTGCATAATTTAATTGATGGTAAAATTGCTCTGATTGCTATTATTTTACTAATCTTTTCCTATTTCATCTTGTCTACTATTCTACCGATTGATAAGATTATTGGAAGGGTTTATCCTTTCTTCGGGGCAGTATTAATAATTGGTTCAATTGCAGTAGGTATTGCATTATTATTATCAGATTACACAATTCCTGAGTTATCATTAACGAATATGCATCCAGCTGATTTGCCGATTTTACCAATATTATTCTTAACTATTACTTGTGGTGCATTATCTGGATTCCATGCGACTCAATCACCACTTATTTCTAGAACGACACAAAATGAGAAGCAAGGACGCTACATTTTCTATGGAATGATGGTTGCAGAAGGTGTCATTGCCATGATTTGGGCAGCCGCTGCTATGAGTTTATTCGATGGTCAAAGTCTACAAGGATTAATTAATGAGGGTACCGCTTCCCTTGTTGTTAATGAAGTTTCCATGACTTTACTTGGCGCTGTTGGTGGTACAATTGCTGTTCTTGGTGCCGTTGTGTTACCGATTACATCTGGAGATACAGCTTTCCGTGCAGCACGAAATATCATCGCCGATTACATCAGGATGAGTCAAACAAAAATGGGGAAGCGTTTAATGATTGCACTTCCAATGTTCGCGGTTTCTTACTGGTTAACCACTATTGATTTCAACCTATTATGGCGCTATTTCTCATTTGCCAACCAAGGCACTGCAGCACTGGCTCTGTGGATTGGTACGATGTATTTGTTTGTTAAAAAGAAGAATTATTTCATTTCACTAATCCCAGCCTTATTCATTACTGATATGGTATTAACCTATATCTTATATGATAGTAATCTAGGCTTCGGCTTATCTTATTCAGCAGCACATACAGGCGGTATCATCATGACCATGCTCATTACTGCTTTATTCTTCTGGAAAGGGAATAAGAATAGAAAAGAGAACTTGGTTGTTGATATGGAAGTACCTTCAAATCAGAATGTAGCCTAAGAGACTAGCTAAAGATATTTTGCTATTTAGTGAAAAAAATTATAAAGCAGTTTAATAAATGAAAAGAGTGGTACTAATCAAATATATTGATAGGTACCACTCTTTTTCCTGTATCGATTAATTCTCCCGGTGAATATCCTTGCTTCGGCTCTTATATTCTAGCCACTTCCAATCCACTTTTTCTAAGAATTATTTCCTAATATAAAAAGCCAAAATAAGAGTAGTACCATACTATCTCTTATTTTGGCTTCGATAAAACTATTTATATAAACTCTTTTCATATCATTTAAAACAGATTAAGTCACTGATTGAAAGGTTCTACTTCCTTTTTTCCGCTTCCTTAGCTGTATTTGTATTACGAGGTTTTGGCTTGATTACTAGTCCAAGTTCTTTCTTCTCTTTGGATAATGAACGATAAAGCGAAATCAACATTAAGACAATTATCAATGAAAATGGGAATGCTGCTCCAATTAAAGCATTTTGGAGTGCTTTTAATCCTCCACTATATAACAGAATGATGGCTATAGCGGATTGTGCAATTCCCCAAGTAAATTTCACTGAATTTGGAGGTGTTAGTGATCCACGTGTTGTTTGCATTCCCAGTACAAATGTTGCAGAGTCTGCTGACGTAATGAAGAAAGTAGAAATAAGTGTTATTGCTACAAACGAGAGTACCATTGACCATGGAAATTCATTAAATATCGCAAATAAAATTTCCTCTGTAACAAAGTTCGTTAAATCTACATTTCCAGCATTTTGTACTTCAATTGCGGAAGTACCGAATACCGCAAACCATAAAAAGCTCACAACAGATGGTAGTAATAAAACACCAATTAAGAATTCGCGAATTGTTCTTCCCTTTGAAACACGCGCAATGAAAATCCCAACAAATGGTGACCAAGCAATCCACCATGCCCAATAAAATATCGTCCATTCATTAATCCATTCACGATGCCCATCATTTAATGGTGCAATTCGAAAGCTCATTTGAACTATATTTTGAATATATCCACCGATTGTATCTGTAAACATGTCTAATGTGAGAATCGTAGGTCCTACAATAAACATTAATAAGAATAACCCAACTGCTAGAACCAAGTTTGTATTACTTAAATATTTAATCCCCTTACCTAGTCCTGACATGGCAGATATCATGAACAGTATGGTGACGATAGCGATAATAATTAACTGTACAAGAAAATTATTCGGTATCCCAAACAAAAATGATAATCCACCATTAATCTGTGTGGCTCCAAACCCTAAAGTAGTGGCAACACCAACAATTGTAGCAAAAACAGCCAGCACATCAATAATGGTTCCGAAAGGCCCTTCCATCGCTCTTTTTCCTAGTACTGGTTTTAACGTTGCAGAAATAAGGCCTGGCTCCCCTTTACGGAAGTTAAAATAAGCTAATGCCAACGCTACAATTGCATATATAGCCCAAGCATGAATTCCCCAGTGAAAAAAAACATACCTTATGGCTTCTTTATTTGCTGCATTTGTTCCACCTTCTGCTAACGGGGGATCCATGAAGTGAGAAAGTGGCTCCGCCGCTCCCCAGAACACAAGTCCAATACCCATACCTGCACTAAATAGCATAGCAAACCAAGTAGGTTTAGAAAATGCGGGTTTATCCTCAGGCTTTCCTAGTTTAATAGCACCTACAGGGCTAAAAATAAGAAATACACAAAACAATACAATAATGGTCACTAAAATAAGGTAATACCAACCAAACGATGTTGTTATAAAAGCTTGGATATTATTAGTGATTTTTTCAAAGGTGCTTGGTGAAACTACACCAAATACGACTAATACCAACACAATTGCAAGTGAAATCCAAAAAACATTTGAAACTCTACGCATAAATATAACTATTCCTTTCTTTTATGTACGTTGAGACAAAAGTAATACTCTCTCTATTTCTTTCTGCCATCAACTGCGTTTGCCAGAGAAATCTAATCTCTCCTGCTAAACTAAAATAATTTTTGAAAAATAATCAAGGGGAATTAGGGTTAAATTCCTAATACTATACGGTTCATTAGATAAGTGGAGTATACTGCCCTTCTACTGGATAGGAATATAATCGATTCATATCCATAAAAGGAAAATAATCAAAGGACAAAAATATGAATGTACATACATTAAACTAATGAATTAATTAACAGCTATTTTTGTTAAAAAATATATGAAACTATTATAGTTTAACATAAAATATAGGATTTTACATGTAATGCGCGGAATTGTTAGCTGAAACCTTCTATATATAATTCATCCACGTTCTTCCGTAGCAGGTGTTTATTTGGTCTTCTCTTACAAATATCAAATATGTATAGTGGCAACACTAAACTGCCTTTGACCGGCCCATTCCCTAGAAGTCCTACTGCATTTAGTCCCCCCTCGAATAACCGGGGATATTCAAAAGCATTGAATAAAAGGCTATCATTAAAAATCCTAATATTAAAGATGATTAAATATTATTAGAACTTTCCGACTACAAAAAATGAGTATTAATACCTAGTTTATGGCTAGACGAACAAAGTCCCAGTACAAATAATTGCGAGTCTGTCTGTATAAAACATGTAAAAAATTGCATAAAACGGTATATTAACATATAGTTATCAATCGTATTTCTTACAAAAAACCCATAAACCTATTTATATCTAGGTTTACGAGCTTATCAATTACTATCTATGATACCCCTCTCAATAAACTGAAAATCCCTCTTTATTTCCGACAAGTCTCCAATCAGCTCTATACCAAATGGCTTGTTTTGTATGTCGGTAAATTACCATATAATAAAGCAAATCTTAAATAGAGCTAGTTGTTCGCCGATCAAGTGCATTGGCCACATATAGTTCATTACCAGTTTTGCTATTTAGCCGATTCGATTCACATTTTGAGCTAACTCTTTCTTTAAAGCTTTCACAAGCTCTTGAAAATATTGAAATGGCCCACTTATCCATAAATTACGGTGATAAACAAAATGAATTTGTCTTTCTAAATCTTGATTTTGAAATTCAATATCAATATAGGATAAATGTGCTTCCTTTTCTATTAATCGTTTAGAAATAAGTGCGACAGCCTTTCCATATGACAACATCTTAATAATTGTTGAAACAGAATCTAGTTGAATCATTTCCATCCTTAACTTCTTTTCTTGTAGCCACGACTGGGAAAAGCGACCTGTTGAACTAGATAGTCTGTGAACTAGTAGTGTCTGATTGTATAAATCATTTTCTTCTAAACTTATTTTCCCGTTAAATGAATGGTCCTTACTAAAGGCTAGCACAATCTTATCACTAGTAATAGGTTCATATAAAAGATCTTGCTCCTTATTACCTGTTTCCATAATTAAGCCACAATCTAGTTCTTGTAATAATAGTCTTCTTTCAATATCTGGAGCTGTTTTTACATCTAAGGAAACCTTGACCTTTGGATAGCGTTCAGCTAGTTGATGGATTAATTCCGGCATAAACAACTGTGCTGGAACACCACTTGCACCTAGCTTTAGAGAACCTTTTTCTCCATTTTTATAATCTGCTACGCTTTTTTCTAATGCTTGATTTGTCTGGCTTAATTGCTTTGCATAGTGATAAAGCATCTCCCCTGCATCTGTCAGTCGATAGCCACCTGCGTTAGTTCGAAAAAGCTTAATCCCATAATCATCCTCTAACGATTTAATATGAAATGATACGGTTGGTGTCGATAAACCAAGTGATTTAGCGGTATCTGTCATTTTTCTCGTTTCTACTAATGAAATAAACACATTTAATTTTTGTATATTCACTTTATCACCCTAAAGCATTTTAGATTTTTTCTAACGGAATGAATTTCATAATTCTTAGTCCATGTCTCCCAACGGTTTTGAGAGTTGAAAAAAGAAGCACCTCCCCAAATCTTGTATAATGGTAGTTGACTATACAACCATAAAAAGACTGAAGGAGTGCTTC
>NZ_JBCPXV010000028.1:0-51665 GCF_039581225.1 Ornithinibacillus proteolyticus
ATGAGGTTGATAGGTCCGAGGTGGAAGCGTGGTGACACGTGGAGCTGACGGATACTAATAGATCGAGGACTTAACTAACTTATTTGATATCGTTTGTTTACTCTTATTTAGTTTTCAGGGTATAATTTATAAAAAACCTTGCATTTCTTTTAAGAAATGAATATAATAGAACTTGTCTTGATTTTAAGAAATTGTCTGGTGATGATGGCGAGAAGGTCACACCTGTTCCCATACCGAACACAGAAGTTAAGCTTCTCAGCGCCGATGGTAGTTGGGGCATTGCCCCTGTGAGAGTAGGACGTTGCCAGGCAGGATAAGTCAGTAAAACACCCCGAAAGATATCGTAATATCTTTCGGGGTGTTTTTGTGTATAACCAAATATAATGGCGATAGAATGTTAGTAGAATAATTCATCATGCTTTGCGAACTGGAACAGAACTTTTCTTAAAGAAGAAATAGAATCGCTTGAAGCAATGCTGAAGGATGGATACCTATATCTGGATCAAGGAATCAGAACTAAATTCAACTAAACCGCATTATATTCTTTTGAAGCATGTTGAAAATGAATAGCATCCTTTATTTTTTGCTTAACTGTTTCTTGATCATGTGATAGAGCTTCTTTATAAATTTTTCTTTGGTTTTCATTGTTACAAAATCGAATTTAATTTAAGTAATCAAATTATATAGAAAAAGCACGCCCATCTTGAAGGCGTGCTTACTAAAATTGGTTATGCCATGCCGAAAGGTCCAAGCTTCTGAGTGTTTCCTCCACCATTTCCACTCATGCCCGCCACGAATGGGAGCATTTTTGAAATGGCTTGGCCGAAATTTTGGTTGTTTTTAGTCATCGTATAATACGTTGCCGCTCCAACTCCAACGGAAGCGAGAATTGGTAACCATTTTCCTTTTGTTTGCACTCGAAACCAACCCTTTCTGTGCTAAAGTATTTGTCCCCAATACATGATTAGAATTCCCTAATAGAGTAAAAAAATAAGAGGAATCAACTACCAGGTGAAGACGTTTCGAATGCAGCATTCATTCCAGCAAGCCTACCGGTGACTAACGCAGATGTAATATTATATCCCCCAGTATAACCATGTATATCTAAAATCTCCCCACAGAAATATAATCGGTCCATCATTTTCGATTGCATTGTATTAGGGACGATTTCCTTAATCGAAACACCTCCGCCTGTTACGAATGCTTTTTCCAGTGGTAGAGACCCATTTACTGTATAGGTGAAATGTTTAAAACCTTGTACAATGGAACGGAGTGTTTCCTTTCCAATATTTGCTGCCTTCTGATCCTCTTTAACGTTATTCTTTTCGAGGATAAAGTTTAGAAATCTTTCTGGAACTACTCCCTTTAATATATTTTTAATTGCTTTTTTAGGATTTTCTGCAATCGTTTCAAGAAGTTCCTGGTACAGTTCTTCCTCATGCTTGTCTGGCAATACATCTAGGTGCATGGTTACTAATTTTTTCCCTTTCATAAGCTCTTTGACAACAAATTGAGAGCATCGTAAAACTGCTGGTCCCGATACACCGAAATGAGTAAAGATCATGTCCATTTTATGTGTGATGATCGGTTTATTTTTATCGTTTAGAACAGAAAGGGCAATACTTCTTAAAGAAAGACCTTGTAATTTCTTTTGTTTAATAAATTCTTCAGTAGAGGTTAAGGCGACTTCTGTTGGGTATAATTCTGTAATCGTATGACCTGCCTTTTTTGCCCATGCATAGCCATCTCCAGTTGACCCTGTATGAGGAACGGCTTTTCCACCAGCTGCAATCACTATCGCACCTGTTTCAAATTTATCACCATTTTCAAGAATGACGGTATGTGCACTTTCTCCATAGTGTATCGCTTTCACAGGTGTATTTAGCTTTACTTCTACACCAAGCTGGTCCATTTTATTGATTAATGCTTGGACGACATCTTTTGCAGAGTTAGATACCGGGAACATACGTCCATGATCTTCTTCCTTTAGTGCAACACCAAGTCCTTCGAAAAAGTCGATAATGTCGTAATTATTAAAGACTGAAAAAGCACTATATAAAAACCGACCATTTCCCGGGATATGCTTAATAACTTCGTCTTGAGGAAGGCGGTTGGTAACGTTACATCGACCACCACCAGATATAGCGAGTTTTTTTCCTAATTTATTTCCTTTTTCAATTAGCATGGTTCTAGCACCATGTTCAGCTGCAGCGATAGCAGCCATTAATCCTGATGGTCCACCACCAATTACTATTACGTCATAATTCAAGCGTACTCATTCCTTTCAACTGTTAATTTTAACACTTTACACTTGATGTACTCAATTTTTAGCTGGAAAAATGTCATGTTTTGCAGCTTTGTTATCGTTAAAACTGATATTTTTGATATGGAAGAAGGTTTAAGTGCTTTTCTATCCTTTTTAATAATATAATGGTAAACGAAATGTATATAATTGTAAGTTAAGGTTATCTATCGGAACGGTAGTATGTTAAAATAGGCTTATTGTGATATTTTAAATTGTAGATGCAGGTGAAAAAATGTCAAAATCAACAATCGTAAGGGGTGCTTTCCTGTTAACGGGGGCGTCTTTTTTATCGAAGTTTTTAGGAATGATATATGTAATACCCTTTAATGCAATGGTAGGGCCAGAAGGTGTTGCTCTTTATTCATATGCTTACCTCCCGTATAGTATTTTAATTACCATAGCCACGGTCGGTATTCCGTTAGCAGTATCGAAGTTCATATCGAAATATAATTCCTTAGGGGATTATTATACTGGAATGCGAATGTTTAAAACCGGTATGTCACTAATGGCAGTTACAGGTATTATTACATTTCTTGCTCTCTTCTTTAGTGCGGAGCTAATTGCAAATCTAATCATTTCAGACGATGAGTTACATAATACTGTGGAAGATGTTACGATGGTCATTCGTATGGTTAGCTTTGCTTTAATTATTACTCCTTCTATGAGTATTATGCGAGGCTTTTTTCAAGGAAATCAATCGATGGGACCAACAGCAGTTTCTCAAGTTATAGAGCAAATTGCCAGAATCGTGTTTTTATTGGTAGCAGCGTTTCTTATTATCTATATATTTAATGGAACAACGACCACTGCAGTAGGCTATGCAACATTTGCTGCATTCATAGGTGCCATTTTCTCTTATGGTGTCTTGTTAATCTATTGGAAAAAACGTAAACCTTTTATCGATAAGAAACTCGCGGAACAAAAATCGGTACATGATATACCAAAAAAAGAGTTAATGCGAGAATTATTACGTTATGCGGGACCTTTTGTTATTGTTTCTCTTGCTATTCCACTGTTTCAAATAGTTGATACAGTTACGTTTAATCGAACAATGGTAGCAATTGGACAGGGGGAAATCTCTGAGGCGTTATTTGGGTCGATTTATTCATTAAGTCATAAGCTAGTCATTATACCAGTTACAATAGCAACAGGGTTATCTTTAGCTGTAATGCCAGTTGTCACGTCCTCCTTCACCCAAGGACAAAAGCCGCTATTAAATAATCAAATTAACCAGGCACTCCAAATTATACTGGTACTGGTTATTCCAGCATCATTTGGATTAACCATGCTCTCATCAGAAGCGTATGGTACCTTGTTTGGCGGATTAGAAACATTGAATCTAACTGGACCTTTACTCGGTTGGTATGCGCCTGTTGGCATTTTATTTGCATTATTGACTGTTACAGCGTCCGTTTTACAAGGAATCAATCAACAAAATCATGCAGTATTTAATTTATGTGCTGGATTTTTATTTAAAGTGCTCTTTAATATACAGTTCATTCATATGTTTGGTGCAAAAGGATCTATTTTTGCTACTGCGATTGGTTTAGCTATTGCAGTAGTGTTGAATCTCATCCGTATAAGAAGTACAGTAGGATTCCAGTTTAAACCAATCGTTAAACGCACCATGCTTACGGGGATTTTTGTTATCATCATGTGGATTGTGATTTTATTGGTTAAATTAATTGTGGGAGCAATATTCCCATATGAAGAAACGAGACTGGGATTAATGCTTATGCTATTCCTAGGCGTTTCAATTGGTGGCTATGTATACCTATGGTTTGCATACAAGTCTACATTATTAGAGCGGGTATTTGGAGAAAGAGTACGTATTTTAGGGAAGATTTTCAGGTAGCTTTGAGGTGTTAATATGAGAATAGATAAATTACTTTCCAATATGGGTTACGGTTCCCGTAAAGATGTGAAAGCATTAGTGAAGAAGAAACGGGTTACGTTAAATGAAACAGTTGTTAAGGATAGTGGTCTAAAGGTTGATCCGAAGAAAGACATAGTCAAAGTGGACGATCAGGTTGTCATCTATAAACCATTCATTTATCTGATGATGAATAAGCCTCCTGGAGTGGTCTCTGCGACCGAGGATCAGCGTGATAGGACGGTAATTGATATACTAACACCAGAGTTACAACATTTTAACCCTTTTCCTGTTGGACGATTAGATAAAGATACAGAAGGGTTATTAATACTAACTAATGATGGTCAATTAGCTCATCAATTACTTTCACCAAAAAAAGATGTGGGAAAAACATATTATGCTAAAATATCGGGGATGGTAACCGATAAAGAGGTTGAGCTGTTTTCAAATGGAGTTACATTAGATGATGGCTATAAGACAAAACCAGCAAAGTTAACCATCATTGCTTCTGGTGATATTTCCGAAATTGAAATAATCATTACAGAGGGGAAATTTCACCAGGTGAAGCGAATGTTCGAAGCTGTCGGAATGAAAGTTATCTATTTGAAGCGATTAAGTATGGGGGAGCTAAAGCTGGATTCTTCTTTAAGCTTAGGGGAATATCGTGAGTTGACTGAAGAAGAACTTTCTTATTGTCAATTTATTAAGTGAGGGATATAAATGGGACAAATTCCACATTATTTTATCGCTATACCGGTTTCAACTGAATTAAAAGAGACATTCTTCACCTGGCAAGAGACGTTGAAGCAAAATGTGTCTTATAAAGTATGGCCACATCAAGAAGACCTACACATTACATTGAAGTTTCTCGGGGCTGTTGAGGAGCAGCAGCTAAAACAGTTGCGAAATAATTTAGCGACCATTCCCCATCCTACATTTACCTTATCCGTAGGCGGGGTTGGAACCTTTGGAAAGCATGATACCCCCCGTGTAATTTGGGCTGGTGTAGAAAAAAATACAGAACTTGAAGGGTTATTTCGAAAAATTGAATCCGTTGTAACGGAAATTGGATTTCCAAGCGAAAATAGACCTTACAGACCGCATATTACACTAGCGAAGAAATGGTTAGAATCGTATCATTCAAGCGCTCTAGATGAAGTGAAGGAACAATTTGCAGCCGATTATTTTCAAATGAATGTAGATGAGTTTGTAATGTATCAAATTCATCCGTCTAAATCACCAAAATATCAGATTGTGGAATGTTATCGGTTGAAGAGGGGGTAATCCATTGGCCCAGTTAATTAAATTACAAAATTACATTACACGATATGAATGGGATATTTATCGTTATCCGAGTCAATTTATTCGATATAAACAAGATAATTGGAAGAAGCTTTTAAACTTATGGAACAATCCTGAGCTCTTGTCGACGTTGTCTGACATAGAAGAAGAGCAAAAAAAACCATCGAAATGGAATTTGTTTCAAAGAAAAAAAGAACAAGAAGAAGTAGAAGCTACAAAGCATGACGTTATGCTTCCAAATACGGAAGAAGAGCTTAAGCATTATTTCTTGAATCAACTTATTCCATTTCAGTTTAAATGGGCTACATCAACTATATCTAATGTTTCTTTTGTTGCCCCAAAATATTATAAAGACGAATTGCTTCACTATTTTTTAAAACGATTTCCAGATACCTATTTCGTAATGTATTATCCTGTTTTCGAGATACGGAAGGCGCCAGTTGAAGGGGAGATTATACTTATTAGTCCATTAGGTATCGAAATCATTTATGTATTGGAAGAAAATCAGAATACAATGATTACCGCATCGGATGATAGAAGCTGGGTCTTGGAGAACGGTGTCAAAAGCAAGAAGCAGTTAAGTCCAATCTTTGCACTAAAGCGGACGGAGAAGATTGTGAAAGGCATATTAGATAAATATGATATTTCATTTCCTGTACATAAGGTCGTCCTCTCCCGGACAAATATCATCAATTTTTTAAAAGAACCATATCATACTAGAATTATAGGAAAACATGAATATGATCAATGGTTTCAGCAAAAAAGATCGCTTAATTCCCCATTAAAAAGTGTTCAATTAAAGGCAGCAGAGGCATTGTTAAAACATTGCCAATCATCGTATGTAAAGCGGCCGGAATGGGTGGACGAGGATGAATTTGACGGTGGAATGAAGGAAGAAGATGGTTAATATTTTCATGGAAGGATGTATCTGAAGTAGATGCGCCCAAACGGGAGAAGGATAAGCCTAATAAGTAGAAGTATGTACCCGGGTGAGTAGTAGATGTGCCCAAGGGAGAGCAAGATGCCCCCGAATGGGAATTAGATGCGCCCAAGTGAGAGCAAGATGAGCCCAATAAGTGGAAAGATGCGCCCGAATGGGAATTAGATGCGCCCAAACAAGAGATAGATAAGCCCAATAAGTAGAAACATGTACCCGAGTGGAAAATACATGCGTCCAAACAAGAGAAAGATAGTCCCAAAAAGCTGAAACATGTACCCGAGTGGAAAATACATGCGCCCAAACAAGAGAAAGATAGTCCCAAAAAAGCTGAAACATGTAATGCAAAAATTCAACCCCATGTTCTACTGGTGTTAGTTATTCGTGGTATTTCTAAATGGAAAGTGTTAGGATTGTTTTTAACTGTTTTTATTGGGAAGCATATTTCATTTAAAGAAGTAGATTTATATCATGTGAGTCTCAATAAAAGCGAATAAGGCAATTAGTTTTCAAGTTGATGGGCAAATAGAAGTATGTAGTTCGTGTGAAATTGCTAAAGATAAACAAGCTATCCAAATAATGGGGACTATTTTTTCTTAATAAATAGGATAGACAACTTGAAAATAATGATAGAATTCGATAATCTATTAACATGTTTGTAATTTTTGTTGATTATTTTTTGATATGGGGAATGTATGATGGAATGGTTTAAGAAGGTTTTTGGTGAAGAATGGGAAATTACGCCTGCTGGTGGACTAACTGGGGAGGCTTATTTTGCCAAAAAAGATTCGAAGCAACTTTTTCTTAAACGAAATTCATCCCCATTTTTAGCAGTATTATCAGCTGAAGGGATTGTTCCTAAGCTCGTATGGACAAAACGATTAAACAATGGTGATGTGGTAACTGCTCAAAAATGGTTAGAGGGAAGGGAACTTAGACCAGCCGAAATGCAATATCAACGTGTAGCTGATCTACTTCATAAAATTCACCATTCCACTGAATTATTGCATATGTTGCTACGCTTAGGAAAAAAACCTATTACAGCCGATGATTATATACAATCAATTGAAAAGCGTTTAAATGCTAATCGAATCGAGAATGCCACAGTAGAAATTAAAGATGGTTTAGCTTATTTAAATAACTATTTACCGATTGCTAGACAACATAATCAAACGGTTTGTCATGGAGATATGAACCATCATAACTTACTGCTAACGGATGATGGTCAGTTATATTTAATAGACTGGGATAATGCTATGATTGCCGATCCGATTTTAGATTATGGTAAGGTTCTGAATTCCTATATTCCAAAAGAGAACTGGAAAGAATGGCTAGAGCAGTATGGTATGGAACTAGATAAACCGTTTTTAATTAGAATGTATTGGTACTTAATTGTTGACGCGCTTTCTTTCTTAGCCTTTCATTATGAGCGAAATGAAATGGATAAGTATGAAGAGCGTCTGATTGCGTTAAAAGAACTTAATTTACAAATGAGATTATTGTAAATTATTTTGTTCAATGGTGGAAATCCAATTAGTAATATTATCCTTATTGGTCAGAATATGCTCCTCTTGATTTTGAACACTTTCTCCTTGTCTACCGTAATTGTAGATTTCCGGTAAAAGCTGTAAGAGTTGTTCATTAGATATGGAGTTATTTGCTATCATGGATTTTACTAACCTTTTTATTTGTTGATATTCAGATACTTGAGCACAACATTCAGTTTGTTGCTCATCTAAAATGTCTAATAATAATTCTAGTTGATGATTTACTGTCAATGACATGTGACTTCACCTCATGGAATAGTATTCGATAATTTAATAAAAATATGTAAAAGTAGTAGAAAGAGGTGTCCTCTATTGCGTCAGCGTAATAAACCTTGGGCCGATGATTTTTTGCGTGAAAATACGCATTTAGTAATTCCTAATCCAAGTGAACATAAAAATAAATGGAAGGAACTTTTTGGAAATGACAATCCAATACACGTCGAAGTTGGTACAGGAAAAGGTCAATTTATTGTAGGGATGGCCAAACAATACCCTAATATTAACTTTATCGGTATTGAGCTTTCCAAAAGTGTTATCGTAACGGCTGCAGAGAAGGTTCAAGAATCAGGGCAATCCAATATCCTGTTAATTCAAGAAAATGCAGAGAATCTTAACGACATTTTTATGGAAAATGAAGTTTCAACCATATACTTGAATTTCTCCGACCCATGGCCGAAAAATCGTCATGCCAAGAGAAGGCTCACTTTCCGTACATTTCTAAAACGATATGAAGCAGCATTGGCTTCTAATGGAGAATTAATCTTTAAAACAGATAACCGAGGTCTCTTTGAATATTCGTTAGTTAGCTTTTCCGAATATGGTATGCTATTAAAGGAAATCAGTCTTGATTTGCATAAGGATCATGATCCAGAAAATGTCATGACAGAATATGAAGAGAAATTTTCTGCAAAAGGTCAGCCAATATACCGGTGTAAGGCAGTTTTTCGAGAGGAGTAGCAACTCCTCTTTTTTTAATTATTGGACGATGGATAAATTAGAGAAAGGGTACAGGATGAAAGAGAAGCTATTTGGAAGAGGCTAGAAGTAACAGTAATTAAGCCTCATTTGATAGCGTTTGCAAGATGATGCACCTTCCTATACACTATTATTAGGAAGGATGAAGGGGGAGATTGGATGGAGAAATTACAAGTAGGCCGCGCTACTTTAACTTGGTTAAGTGGAGGAGTGAATCACTTAGATGGTGGTGCCATGTTTGGTGTTGTACCAAAGGCCTTATGGTCCAGAAAGTATCCAGTGAATGATAAAAATCAGATAGAACTAAGAACTGATCCGATTTTACTGCAAATTGATGGTCAAAATATGTTAATTGATACAGGTATGGGGATTGATAAATTAACAGAAAAACAAAAGCGAAACTTCGGTGTGCTTGAGGAGTCGATGATTGAGAAATCGTTAGCTGAACTTAATTTAACCACTAATGATATTGATACAGTATTGATGACCCATTTACATTTTGATCATGCTTGTGGATTAACAAAAAAAGTAAATGAAACATATGAATCCGTATTCCGAAATGCAAAGATTTTTACTTCACAAGTGGAATGGGATGAGATGAGAAACCCAAATATTCGCTCCGTGAATACATATTTGGAAATGAACTGGAAGCCCATCGTCGATCAGGTAGAGCCTTTTCACGAAGAAATTGAGATTGTCCCTGGCTTAAAAATGGTTCATACGGGTGGACATAGTGATGGTCATTCCATTATCGTATTCGAAGATAAAGAGGAAACGTTTATTCATATGGCCGATTTAATGGCAACGAATGCCCATCAGAACAAGCTGTGGGCGATGGCCTATGATGATTATCCAGTAGCTTCTGTCCATCAAAAAGAAAAATGGATGGAATATGGTTATCAAAAGCAGGCATGGTTTACGTTTTATCACGATGCATTTTACCGTGCTATTAAATTTAACCAACAAGGTGATCAAACAGATGTCGTGGAAAGAGAGCGATATGAGTATTAACTAAAATTCAGAAATACCACGTATTTTTAGGTATTAAAAAAGTAGCCTAGCAAAGCTGTAAGGCTACTTTTTCATGTACATTAAACCGATTCTACGACGTCAATGACGGCACCAGTGTCTGCATCTGCATAAAATTCGTATTGTTTATTCTGTCCATCAATACTACGTGTAACACCACCACGATATGCATTGTACTGTAAGCCATTTTTTTCAATTGGCTCAGGCTTCATATAAATCCAAGAACCACTAATTGGTCCTTGCTTTTTGAATGTTTCTTTGGCGTATTTCAATGCCTTTTCAGGTGTTATCTTTTGATATTGATCGATTTGCTGCTTTGCTAAGTATCCAGCAGCAAAGCCTACACCAGCTGCTACGACAGTTTTTTTCCAACTCATCTTCTCACCTCATGCTTTAAACTTTTTTTCACATGTTAGTCTAGTTTTTAGTATACCGTAATTAGAACAAAATAGAAAATATTATTGAATTGTGGAAACAATTTAGTCCTTTCGGTATACTTAAGAAGTAGTGAGAAGGAATGGAGGGTTACATAGATGAATCAGGAAACATTACAATTATTTAAAACGTTAACAGAATTACAAGGTGCACCTGGTAACGAACATCCAGTTCGTGCTTTCATGAAAAGTGAGCTTGAAAAATATGCAGATGAAGTAATTCAAGATAACCTTGGTGGTGTATTTGGAGTTAAAAAAGGAAGCGGCCCTCGTGTAATGGTTGCAGGACATATGGACGAAGTGGGCTTTATGGTAACACAAATTACGAAAGCTGGACTTATTCGCTTCCAAACATTAGGTGGCTGGTGGAGTCAAGTATTACTTGCTCAGCGAGTACAAATTATGACAGAGAATGGACCAATAATAGGTGTTATTAGTTCCATCCCTCCACATAATTTAACACCAGAACAACGTAATAAACCTATGGATATTAAAAATATGTTAATTGACATAGGTGCTGATGATAAAGAGGACGCAGAAAAAATCGGAATTAAACCAGGACAAACCATCGTGCCAATTTGCCCATTTACACCGATGGCGAATGAAAAGAAGATTTTAGCTAAAGCATGGGATAATCGTTATGGTTGTGGACTTTCTATTGAACTATTAAAAGAATTACAAGGTGAAACACTCCCTAACGAATTGTATTCTGGAGCAACCGTACAAGAAGAAGTAGGATTAAGAGGCGCGAAAGTTGCAGCGAATATGATTAATCCCGACATCTTCTACGCACTGGATGCATCGCCTGCCAATGATATGACAGGAAGTGAAAGTGAATTTGGTAAATTAGGCAAAGGTGCTTTATTACGTATCTTTGATCGTTCGATGATTACACATCGGGGAATGCGAGAATTCATTTTAGATACGGCGGAATCTAATAATATTCCATATCAATATTTCATCTCCCAAGGGGGAACTGATGCAGGGAGTGTACATCTTTCAGGTAATGGCGTACCATCTGCAGTTGTCGGTATTTGCTCACGCTATATCCATACAGCAGCATCTATTATTCATGTGGATGATTACGCTGCTGCAAAAGAACTGTTAGTAAAACTAGTAAAATCTACTGATCAAAATACGGTCGATACGATCCGCAAACAATAATGAAATAGCAAACCAGCTACTCGTCCTAATGAGTAGCTGGTTTTTTTGATTAAAAAGGACATTACAAGTTTATATTTACATGTTTAAACGTATGGTAGCTTACATAAAGCAGTGAATAATTGCATTTCTTCTTGATAAAGCTAGGTACATAAGTATGCATATTTGTACCATCCTTCGAGAAAAAACAGCCATGTCATCCATACCGCGACAAAGTTAGTTTTCAAGTATCTTGAAGTGAAGATAATTGTAGCATATGATTTTAAGTGGAAGTTAGACACATATAACAATGAAAGGGAGAGATATAATGGCAAAGTCAACCATTAAAGTTAAGGTTCAACAATTTGGTAACTTCCTAAGCTCTATGGTATTGCCAAACATAGGTGCATTTATTGCATGGGGACTAATTACCGCATTATTTATAGCAGATGGCTTCTTTCCAAATGAAAGCCTTGCCAAACTAGTTGACCCAATGGTCTTTTACTTACTACCATTATTAATTGGTTATACAGGTGGTAAATTGATTCATGATCAACGAGGTGGTGTCGTAGGTGCAATTGCAACAATGGGAGTTATTGTAGGGGCACCAGATACACCGATGTTTTTAGGAGCAATGATTATGGGACCGCTTGGTGGTTTCGTAATTAAAAAGTTTGACCAAGCAATCGAAGGTAAAGTCAAATCAGGATTTGAAATGCTAATCAATAACTTTTCAGCTGGTATTCTTGGTGGATTACTTGCAATTCTTTCATTTTTAGCTATCGGCCCAGCTGTAAACGGATTCACACAATTGCTTGTTTCGGGAGTAGATTGGTTAATAGGTGTAGGTCTGTTACCATTAACTAGTATCTTCATCGAACCTGCAAAAATTCTATTCTTAAATAATGCAATCAACCATGGAATCCTTTCTCCAATTGGTTTAGAACAGGCGAGAACTGTAGGACAATCCATTCTGTTCCTATTAGAAGCAAACCCAGGACCAGGTCTTGGTGTGCTATTAGCCTTTATGCTGTTTGGGAAAGGTACTGCAAAGCAATCAGCACCAGGGGCTGGAATCATTCATTTCTTTGGGGGTATTCATGAAATATACTTCCCATATGTACTGATGAAACCTATGCTGTTAATTTCCGTTATTCTAGGTGGTATGAGTGGTATTTTCACACTAGTATTATTAGGCGGAGGTCTACAGGCTCCTGCTTCTCCAGGTAGTATCTTTGCTATAGCAGCTGTTACACCAGGGAAAGCAAGTGTTTATTTTGCCAACTTTGCAGCAGTATTCGTAGCAACAGCCGTTTCCTTTATTATTTCTTCATTTGTGCTAAAATCAAGTAAACAAGATGAGGATAATATTGAAGAGGCAACGAATAAAATGCAAGAAATGAAAGGGAAGAAAAGCTCTGTTGCAGGAGCATTGCAATCTAAAGCAGGAACTCTTCCAGAAAAAGTAAATAAAATTGTTTTCGCTTGTGATGCTGGTATGGGATCAAGTGCAATGGGGGCTTCCTTACTACGTAAAAAAGTAAAAGAAGCAAATCTAGATGTGACAGTTACCAATTCAGCTATTAGTAATTTAACCAATGACGCACAAATTGTTATTACACAAAATGAGTTAACACCACGTGCTAAAAGTAAACTGCCAGATGCTTATCATATTTCGGTAGATAACTTCTTATCCAGTCCAGAATACGATAAGTTGATTGACCAATTACAAAATGGTGTTACGAAAGAGCAAACAGAGTTAGTCGAAGAAACCGTAGCAGAGGTAACAGATGTAGATCATAATCAAGATGATGATTTATTACGAGAGGAAAATATTTTCCTAAATCAAGAATTTGCTACGAAGGAAGAGGCAATTCGTTTCGCAGGTGAAGTACTAGTGAAAGCTGGTTACGTTGAAGAAAGCTATGTTGATGCGATGATTGATCGTGAAAAGCTAACATCAACGTACATGGGAAATAATGTTGCCATTCCACATGGTACAGAAGAGGCGAAAAAAGCTGTATTACGTTCAGGGTTTACCGTGCTTCAAGTTCCTAATGGGGTTGACTTTGACGGTCAAGAAGCCAAGCTTATCTTTGGAATAGCTGGTAAGGACGGTACACATTTAGATATTCTTTCTGGTATTGCTATTGTTTGCTCAGATGAGAAAAATGTGGAACAAATGGTACAAGCCAAAACAGCCAAAGAATTGTTAACGATTATTAATAGTAAATAAAGTAGAAAATGAGTAGAAAGATGGTGAATAACTGTCTTTCTATTCGTTATTTTTGTTCAGATACATCTCAATTAACTAGAAACGAGTGGGTAGCATGTTTATTACGTCAAGAGAAAAATCGATCATTGATTTAGTAATGAAGACGTCAGGTAAGCACACACCACAATCACTTGCTAGCTATCTCCATGTAAGTGTAAGAACGATACAGCGTGATTTAAAGGCTGTCGAAAACATCTTGAAATCTTTTGAATTACTATTAAAGCGGACAACCAATGATGGATTAATGATAGAAGGAAAGAACGAACATATTTTCAAATTAATGCAGCAGCTTTATTATGTACATCCAACAGATGAAACACCTGAGGAAAAAAAGCTGCAGCTGTTAATTATCTTATTACATGAAGGATCGTTTTTTAAAATTAAGGTGTTAGCACATCAGCTAGGGGTGAGTGTGACAACTCTTGCATCCTATCTAGACGACTTAACCAGCTGGCTAGACAAATTTACGATAGACTTGTCGAGAAAAAGAGGCGTTGGCGTTAGTATTACAGGAAATGAAGCAAATAAACGGCGTGCTTTAGCAACCTATCTATTGTTTCATTTTCATGAAGAATTATTAGAAAGCTTATATATTCTGATGAAGGATATGGAATTAGAGGATTCTGTTCTTGGTTATTTTCCTCCTGACTATTTGATGATCATTGATGAGCTAGTGAATCGTATGTTTGAGAAAGGTAAAATGCGGTTAGCTGATAATGATTATTTAGGACTTGTCGTTCACATTGCGATTACGCTTAAGCGAGTAGAGAACAATTTTTTACTAGATGAACCAATAGGAGAAATAGAGGAAGAAGAAACAATAAATGCTTTTCAACTCATGGATCAGCTATGTGAAGAGCTAAAATCTAAATTATCCATTCCATTAACCGAGAGAGATGTGCAATATCTAGCTGTGATACTAAAAGGTTCTAAGCTGCAAGATTCAGATACAATTGCTTATGACCGCATTATGCTCGGACAAATTATTAATAATATCATACAGGATGTATCTAGCCAATTACATGTGGATTTAACGCGAGATTTTTCATTGTTCCAGGGGTTGTTTGCCCACATGGAGCCTTCCATATTTCGTTTAAAACATCAAACAGGCTTGTTCAATCCGTTAACAGCCCAAATAAAGAAGAAATATCCTGTATTGTTTATGGCAGTTCGAAATAGTCTCGAGAAGGAAATTCCGGAGATTCGCTTTCCGGATGACGAAGTTGCATTTATCGTTCTTCACTTCGGTTCCGCCTTATTGATGAACGAAGAGAAGCCTACTATTCATGGTGTAGTTGTCTGTCCTACAGGGATTGGTACATCTAAAATGTTGGCCAGTCGTATTAAAAAGGAATTCCAGGAGATTGATACTATAGAAGTTAAAACGATTAAAGAAATGCAACAATCAAATGTAGACGAATTTGACATTATTATTTCCACTGTTCGGTTACCATTTGATGAGGTTCATTATATTCTTGTCTCCCCATTATTAAGTGATGAAGACATACAAATGATTCGTAGCTATTTACAGAGTAATCTTCAACAATTTACAGGAAAAAAAGAGTATGTAAAAATTAGGGATAAAGAGATGAGACAGGAATCATCAAGTTTATTAGATGTTTTACAGGAAATGAAAGACGTTCAGACTGGTATTGAAGCAATTCTTAATAATTTGCGTATATATCGAAAGAGTAGTCCAGACTATACATGTGTACTGAAAGAAATGGTAATAGAACTGGAACAAGAATCCTTAATTACAGATGCTGATGTCGTGTTTCAGAAGCTTTTAGACAGAGAAAAAATGGGAGGTCTTGGGATTCCGCATACGAATATGGGACTATTCCATTGTCGGGATGACAGTATACAAGAGCTTATCTTTCAAATATGTCATTTAGACAATCCTTGTGTAATTAAGGGAATGGATGGAAAAGAAGTTACATTGAAGCACTTATTGTTAATGCTATCTCCTGACAAACTTAGCATAAAAGAACAAGAAATACTAAGTTTAATCAGCACAAGTTTAATTGAAACGGATACAGCTTTAATGATCTATTCTTCCTCTAATGAAGAAATGATAAGAGGTAAATTAGAGGATTTATTTTCAACCTACTTACAAAATAAATGGATAAAGGAATGATAGAAGTGAAACAAGCAGTTCATTTTGGTGCAGGTAATATTGGTAGAGGATTTATTGGAGCCTTATTTTCCAATTCAGGATATCATGTAACCTTCGTCGATATTGCAGATCAAATTATTAATCAATTAAATGAACAAAAAAGCTATCAAGTAATTCTTGCAACAGATCAACAAGAAACAACTACAATAAACCATGTCTCAGGACTGAACAATATGACACAGGAGCAAGAAGTCATCGAGGTTATCACGAATGCGAGCTATTTAACGACCGCAATCGGTCCAAATATCTTACCGAGAATTGCGCCGTTAATTGCACGTGGAATCTCGGAAAGAGTATACCAAACAGATGAGCCATTATATGTCATTGCATGCGAAAACCAAATTGGTGCTACTGATATTTTGAAAGAACATATCTTGGATAATCTTGATGAAGATACGAAAGAAAGGTTAGCTGGTAAAGTATTTTTCTTTAATTCTGCTGTTGACCGTATTGTTCCAATCCAAAAGAATAATACGTCACTTGATGTGTTAGTGGAGCCATATTATGAATGGGTTGTAGAAACAGAAGCTGATATTCCACACGTAGAAGGCATGACGACAGTTAAAGAGCTAGCTCCATTTATTGAAAGGAAACTATTTACGGTTAATACAGGACATGCTGTGATCGCTTATCTTGGTTACTTAAATGGAAAATCAACGATTGATAAAACATTAGCCGATGAAGCAATCGTTAATAAAGTAGAAGCAACATTAAAAGAGACCGGTGATTACTTGGTTAAACAATATGGTTTAGACAAAGAGGAACACAGTAAGTATATCCAAAAGATTATCGATCGATTTAAAAACCCGCATTTAAATGATGGTGTCACTAGAGTAGGACGTGCCCCTCTTCGTAAATTAGGGCCAGAAGATCGCCTTGTTCGTCCAGCAACAGAAGCACAAAAGGCCGGCTTACCGTATACAAATCTAGCTCAAGCAATCGCTGCAGCGCTATTATTTGATTATCAAGAGGACGAAGAAGCAGTCAAACTTCAAACGATGATTAAAGAAAGCGGAATTGCTAAAGTGTTATCAGAAGTTAGTAACTTACCAGAGGACAGTGAAATTACCCAAGAAATTATAAAACAATATGATGCACTAAAATAATAGTATACTCGGAAAAATAGTAAGATATAGTAGAGGCTGGGACAAAACGAAAACAAAGGTAATAAAAACGAACCATTACCACATTAGCCACGGAAATATACGGAGACTCCTGTGGGAGGAAAGGGTTTGATGTGCTAACTTTCATGTTCGGTTTATCCTATGTTAGAAATAGTTTTGTCCCAGGCTCTTTTTATTTAAATGGTTACATGGTATGGTAAAATAATATTTTAGGAAAAGGAAGGATAGTAAAAGGAGATTTTGACATGAAATTTATCGTCGGTTCGAAAAATCCAACCAAAGTAAATGCTGTATCCAGTATATTTCCAGACCATGAAGTAATGGGTATAGAGGTTCCTTCTCAAGTATCTACTCAACCATTTTCCGATGAAGAAACTTTAGAAGGCGCAGTCAACCGTGCAAAACAGTGTGCAAATATTGAAAATAACAGTATTGGCATTGGATTAGAAGGTGGCGTAATGTATGTCGGTGACTGGCTTTATTTATGTAATTGGGGTGCGCTAGTTACGCCAACAGGGTCTATATATACGGCTAGTGGTGCAAGGGTGCTATTACCAAAAGAAATGGAAAAACCGCTAAAGCAATGGATAGAGCTTGGGGTAATAATGGATCAATATGCCAATAAAACTGGAGTATCTAAAAAAGAAGGTGCTATTGGTATATTTACTAATAATCAATTAACCCGCGAGGAAATGTTTGCCCAAGTCGTTACCTTACTTAAAGGTCAGTGGGAGTATTGGCAGAATAAATAGGGGGACTGCCCCTATTTATTCATAGATATATGCTAGAACTTCTATAGCTTGATCTATCGTTTCTACGGTTACATTGGCTTTGTTGGAAAGCTCTTTTAATGGATGAATTAGACTTTCTGGGCGAATAATAATAGTAGGCTTATTCATTGTAATTGCCGCACTTACGTCTATTGCCGTATTCCATTGTTTATATTTTTCTCCAAATAAGGCAATAACGATATCTGCTTTTTGCAGTAAGACTTGTGTTCTAAAATTATTAATACTGGAGGCGGCATCATCTCTATACAGGTTGTTAGGCTGTTTTCCTAAAATATCCTCTCCAATATCATCCGAACGATCATGGTTTGTTTGTGGACCTACAAACTTTAAAGGTAGTTTCACTTCTCTCGCTTTGCTGACAATCTCTTCTCGCCAATTATCATGAATTTGCCCTGCTAAATATACGATAAGTTCCATCTTTTTACCTCCATAATTTATTTATGTTAAGTTAATACTATCGGATTATAACTAGAAATAAAAGTGATACGACTAACGTTTCTACTTGAAATATCTTGAATTAATAGTAAGATAAGGGGTAGAGTGTTTGCAGGTCTATAGTAGGAGGAAACGGAAACATGCCGAAGATAACATATATCGTATGTATTATATTATCCGTATTCGTCATTGCCATAACTGTATTTAGTTTTCAATCAGAAGAGTCAATTATTGCACAAGCCGGAGAAAAAGCAGAAGAAGTTTTCTACAGTGAAGATATTCCCGAGGATAATTATGAAGGAGAATATTTTTCTTTCTATTTACCAGCTAACATGAATGTAGAAGAAGTAGATATGTTTAATGCTATCGTACATGGTGGGGATCAGCCATTACTTGTCTTTTATAATACATTAGAAGATAATCGAAGCCAGCTGAATTATGAAGCTGCAAAAACAGAGGATGTAGTATTATTAGAATCCTTTTCTGGGGACGATAAATTCGGCTATATTCGCCTTCTTCATGAAGATGAAAAAATGGGATATGAATTACAGATCGGTGTTGGAGGAGTAAAATTAACAACATTTACAAGTAAGAATAAAGCAATCACCGATTCGGAAAACCTTATGAAAATAGCGCTATCTATTGTTGAATAGATAAAAGACTGAGATATACTAGATGGTAAACTAAAAAATCCATACGATTAATTAACATGAGCTTCAGGCTTGTAGTTCTAAAGCCTTTCGTTATCAATTTGTAATCAATTGGATTTTCTGTGTTTAAATTATCTACTATGTTTCAGTTTTTTGTTTATTCTTTAGGTGAAATAGTTGAACAGAAACCTAATCATAGCTATCATAAGAAAGTAAAGGCAAAAAAGTAAGCCATTATGCCGATAAGTTATAGGAGGCTTTTTTATGAAAATGACCAGTCTTAAAATGAAAAAAATCCTAGAGGAAAGGCTGTCAGATTCTAATTTTAGTATAAAATACAATAGAGAACAGGATACTTTACGTGTTGAGTGGAAGAGTTCCAATCAAGGTGTAACGATTAAACTCCCCAATATAATTGGTAAGTATAACGAGCGTGGTGAACAAGCTATAGATGAGCTTGTTGAACATATATCAGAATCCTTAAAAATAATGAATCAGTCTTATACCCTGAATGGGATGGAAAAACATATCCTTCCGGTTGTTCGTTCCACTTCATTTCCAACTAGTTCTAAGTCGGGTAGTGAACTTTTATATAAAGATCATACAGCAGAAACGAGAATCTTTTATGCGATTGATTTAGGGAAGTCCTATCGATTAGTTGACCAAGCGATGCTAGAACAGGATGGCTGGACAGAAAAGCGAATTGATGAGATTGCTACTTTTAATTTACGTTCGTTAGATACGACGTATAAAGTAGATACGGTAGCAGAGAATGATTTTTATTTCTTTGCACAGCAGGATGGATATGATGCTAGTAGAATTTTAAATGAATCGCTATTAGAAGACATGAAGAGAAAGAGTAAAGGGGAATTAGCTGTTGCGGTACCACACCAAGATGTTTTGATTATAGCAGACATTCAAAACAAGACAGGGTATGATATACTTGCACAGATGACGATGAAGTTTTTTACAGAAGGTAGAATTCCCATTACCTCCTTACCATTTATTTATGAGGATAAGAAGTTAACACCGATATTTATTTTAGCTAAAAATAGACCAGAAAAATAATAGTAGAAAGAGTGAGTTTGATGGACGTATTTTATAATCCTAATGGAATTGGTGATGTATTAATCATTCCTTTAAAAGAAACCGATGATCGTTATCGTATAAGTCATGAAACAATCGGACCAGTAACAAGAATTATAGATAGCAATCAAGAAGTATTAGGCTACAATATTGCTGATGCTTCGAAGTATTTTGAACTAAAAGAAACTGGTAAGATTCCATTAACTAATGAACTATTAGATAAAGTGAAGCAAGTATTTGCAGATCATAACATCGATGATGCACTAGACTTAGACCTTAGTCCGAAGTTTGTTGTAGGTTATGTAGTAGAGAAAGCACAACATGAGAATGCGGATAAATTGAGTGTATGTCAAGTAGATGTAGGGGATGAAGTACTACAAATCGTATGTGGCGCACCAAATGTGGATAAAGGACAAAAAGTAGTTGTTGCCAAAATTGGAGCTACTATGCCTAGTGGTTTAAGAATCAAACCAACTGAGCTTCGAGGAATACCTTCTAATGGAATGATTTGCTCGCAAAAAGAGCTAGGAATTCCCAATGCTCCAAAGGAAAAAGGAATTTATATCCTAGATGATTCCTATTCAGTTGGTCAAGCTTTTACTGTATAATAGAAAGCAACCTATGTTTGACAGCTTAGGTTGCTTTTTCATTTAAGATGAGAAAATTATTAATTTTTAATGAATAAGAAAAGTTTTTCTAGTAAAACGAGATGATATTAGAAATTCTATAAAGGAACAAGAGAAAAGAGTGAATGCAATGTGGGATAAATGGAAGAAAAGAATTGAAACATTTATTTGGAAGGAAGTAGAAGTAGAAGAAATTGACTATCAAGATGATGAATATACACCATTACAAGATTCTAAGCCTGACATTAAAACGAGGATGGTTTATCAATATCCATACAATAATTCTTACCATATTCCACAAATCTCTAATCCTAATAAAGAGATTAGAAGATCATTAGGAGACATTGAAACACCAGCATACTTACGGAAAGGTAATAGACCTAACAATACGAAGCAACCTATGCCACAACAAGCTGATGTTGCAAAAACAACAGAAGAGAAAAAGCCCTTTGAAAGGACAGATGTTCCTTCGCCGATATATGGCTTTAGAGAACGAACCAATAAAGAAGTTAACTCGATTCCAGCATATGTACGAAAAAAGAGACCAACAGAAGTTACTACTTCTGACTTACACCATCATGATGAGATAAATGCTAACTTGAATTCCTCTGAAGCTAGTAATCTAGAAGTTAATCATGCACCAATGCAAGAAGCATATGAGGAAATAACTAAACCACAACCAGCTCATGAGGAGACAGCTAACTTTCAAGAAGATAAGGTTGAATATAAGGAACCGTTACAAGGTAAAGAGGATATACAAGAACCCGAGAAAGTACAGCAAAATGCTGATGCGGATCATAATAATCAGAAATCGTCATCAATTACAACATCAGAAGGGCAGAAACAACGAAGTGTTCCATACAATGTTATTATGACACCTTCAGATAAGAGGAAAATATTACATAAGAAGGTAGAGCATAAACAACCGTCTCAGGCTGAAGTGGAACATGTTACGAATAACAATTCTAATCATACAACGGTACCTTTACATTTATTAAATGACCCAGTTGAGAAGAGTAATCTAAATGATCAATGGATACAGGAGCAACAGCAATTACTCGAACAGACTCTCAAGTATTTCCATGTTCGTGCTAAAGTTGTAAATGCAACACAAGGACCAGCCGTTACTAGATTTGAAGTGCAACCAGAATTAGGGGTAAAAGTTAGCAAGGTAAAAAACTTAAGTGATGATTTGAAGTTGAATATGTCTGCCAAGGATATTCGGATAGAAGCTCCTATCCCAGGCAAGAACACGATAGGAATAGAAGTTCCTAATCCGACCTCACAAATGGTTGGACTTTCTGAAATAATTGGTTCTAATTCGTTTAAAGATAGTTCTTCACCATTAAGCATTGCTTTAGGGTTAAATATTGAGGGAACTCCTATCGTAACGAACATTCAAAAAATGCCACACGGCTTAATTGCCGGTGCTACTGGATCTGGTAAGAGTGTATGTATTAATACAATATTGTTAAGCTTAATTTATAAGGCACATCATGACGATGTCAAATTTATACTAATCGATCCGAAGATGGTGGAGCTTGCACCGTATAACGGCATACCACATCTTGTATCTCCGGTTATTACGGATGTTAAGGCAGCAACAGCTGCATTAAAATGGGCAGTAAATGAAATGGAAGAACGGTATGAGAAGTTTGTCCAAGAAGGTGTCCGAGATATTGAGCGTTATAATCAAAAAGTATTAAAACAAGGTCGAGGACATGAAAAAATGCCGTTTATTGTCATTGTAATAGATGAATTAGCGGATCTGATGATGGTATCGCCTCAGGATGTAGAGGATGCGATTAGTAGAATTGCGCAAAAGGCTAGGGCATGTGGTATACATTTATTATTAGCAACTCAACGTCCTTCTGTCGATGTATTAACAGGACTAATCAAAGCGAATATTCCTACTAGAATTGCATTTAGTGTGTCCTCACAAGTTGATTCTAGGACAATTATTGATACTGGTGGTGCAGAAAAGCTGTTAGGTAAAGGTGATATGCTCTTTGTCGAAAATGGAGCTGGTAAAAGTGTCCGTCTACAAGGGCCATTTGTTTCTGATGAGGAAATCGAACGAGTTACTAGCTATGTTAGCTCTTTAGCGGAGCCAAATTATTTATTCGAACAAGAATCATTGTTAAAGCAATTTGAAGCTGATGAGGAAGAGGATGAGCTTTTAACAGAAGCAATTCAATTTGTGTATAACCATGACAGTGCAAGTACCTCCTTATTACAACGACATTTTAAAATAGGGTATAATCGAGCAGCAAGGTTAATTGATGCACTTGAATATAAAGGAATTATTTCTGGTCAAAATGGTAGTAAGCCTAGAGATGTCTTAATTACCAAGGCAGAGCTAGAAGAACTATTATCTTAAACGGATACAAGTAGCGTTTACTTGTTAAAATAGGTTACTGGATATATGATATTATAGGGAATATGTTAGAAGGAGACTACTATGAAAGAGATAGAACAAAAGCTAAGCGGTCAAATAGACCGTTTAACAAATAAAACGTTTAAATTTGATAAACGAATTAAAGAAGGCTGGTTTTCAGCAGTTTATTTTTTAAAGACGAAAGAAATAGTTGAGAAAAAGGTGCCGAATAATCATGTAACAATGCAATTCTTCCAAAAGAAGGATGCTGTACTTTGTGGAACAGACGAAGCAATTGCACTCGTTCATACCTTTGCAGATCATCCAGAAAAGCTAGAAATACATTCCTTAAAAGATGGGGACAAAATTAGCCCATTTGAAACGGTACTTACTATCTCAGGCCCTTACCAGGAGTTTGGTTACTTAGAAGGGATTATTGATGGGATTTTGGCTAGAAGAACATCTATTGCTACAAATGTATATAATGTTGTAAAAGCGGCAAGATCGTCTGGTAAGCAGAAGCCAGTTATTTTTATGGGGGACCGCGATGACCATTATACAACGCAAGCCGGGGATGGTTATGCGGCATTTATAGGTGGTTCTACTGCTCAAGCAACACATGCCATGAATGAGTGGTGGGGAAAAGAAGGTATGGGTACGATGCCACATGCACTGATTCAAATGTTTAAAGGTGATGTTGTTGCAGCGATGGAGGCATACCATGAAGTATACCCTAATGATGATTTAGTAGCACTCGTCGATTATAATAATGATGTCATTACCGATTCATTAAAAGTTGCACGTGCATTCGGTGAAAAGCTTAAAGGTGTTCGTCTGGATACATCCAATACATTAGTGGATAAATATTTCCTCCGAAATCATCATGTTATGGGGTCATTTGATCCAAGAGGAGTAAATCCTGAACTTGTATTTGCCCTAAGAAAGGCACTTGACGACAACGGATTTCAACATGTTGAAATCGTTGCGACAGGTGGGTTCACCGAAGAGAAAATCCGATATTTTGAATCATTAGGTGTTCCGGTTAATACCTATGGAGTAGGTAGAAGCTTACTGCAGCAAGATATTGGCTTTACTGGTGATAATGTATTATTAAATGGGTATCCAGAAGCAAAAAATGGCCGACGTTATCGTCCAAATCCACGACTAGAAAAAGTGGAATATCATAAGGCTTAAATTCGTTCTAATGGGTATGACACATCGAAATAACTATTTTATAACTACATTATATTTGGTATAATTATTTAATGTTATTACAATTTTTTTAGTAGTAAACGACTAGGTGCAATTGTTCGAAACGTATGCACATCCCGTGTTGTTCTTACACATATAGTTGGAGGTTCTTTTTTATGACAACTTACCATTTTATTGGTATAAAGGGTACTGGAATGAGTGCTTTAGCACAAATTCTTCATGATTCTGGAGAAAAAGTGCAAGGCTCAGATGTGGAAAAGCAATTTTTCACCCAGGAAGCTCTTGAATCAAAAAACATACCGATTTATCCTTTTTCGAAGGAGAATATTACTGATGGTTTAACGATTATTGCAGGTAATGCGTTTTCAGATGAACATGTTGAAATCCAAGAGGCAAAACGTAAAGGGTTAGTTTTCTACCGTTATCATGAATTCCTAGGAGAATGGTTGAAGCAATATACGAGTATTGCCGTAACGGGAGCTCATGGTAAAACTTCTACGACAGGATTATTAGCACATGTTCTAAATGCATCCTATCCAATTTCATATCTTATTGGTGACGGAACTGGAAATGGACATGTAGATAGCAATTACTTTGTATTTGAAGCATGTGAGTATCGAAGACATTTTCTAAGTTATGAACCAGATTATGCAATCATGACGAATATCGATTTTGATCACCCTGATTACTTTTCAAGTATCAATGATGTATTTGATGCATTTCAGTCTATGGCTGATAATGTTAAAAAGGGGATCATCGCTTGTGGAGATGATGAAAAACTACAGCAAATTCAAGCGAAGGTGCCAGTAGTTTATTACGGATTTTTACCAACAAATGATTTCCAAGCCCAAAATGTGAAGGAAACGGAAGAGGGTACAAAATTCGATGTATTTGTTCGAAATACGTATTATGATACATTTACCATTCCAATGTATGGGAATCATCATGTATTAAATGCACTAGCAGTTATAGCGATTTGCCATTATGAAGGTATGGATGCAGATGCGATGAAACATATTAGTACCTTTAAGGGTGTTAAACGTCGTTTTAGCGAAAAGAAAATCAGCAACCAAATCATCATTGATGATTATGCGCACCATCCTAGAGAAATTATGGCTACCATTGAATCGGCTCGGAAGAAATATCCTAATAAAGAGGTAGTTGCTATTTTCCAACCGCATACCTTTACAAGGACTAAGACTTTTTTACAAGAATTTGCCGATAGTCTGAATGAAGCGGATTCGATTTATTTATGTGAGATTTTTGCATCTGCTAGGGAAGATAGTGGACAATTAACAATTAACGATTTGCAAAAATTGATACCAAATAGTACTATTCTTGAACTCGAGAATGTTAAAGAATTAATGAAACATGAAGATAGTGTGTTAATCTTCATGGGTGCTGGTGATATTCAAAAATTCCAACATGCCTATGAGAATGCATTATCTGCTAAATAATTGGATACAACTATAAAAAGTAGGCTGAGACATAACCAAAAGAATCAAATGTAAAACTGAATGATACACGATACTAGCTCCGGAAATATACGTAGACTCCTGCGGGAGAAAAGGCATCGGTGAGACCTCGAAGTGTGAAGCACGAGGAGGCTCACCAGCCGCCCGCGAACCGCAAGTATATTTCCGGAGCGGGGTCGTAGCTCATCATTCGTTTTTTACTTTAAGATAAATTCTTTTGTCCCAGGCTCTTTTTTTTTAGACAAAATCAAGGTGAAAGATAGTATTAAGTCCCCGTTCCATTTGCTTTTGATAGGAAAATAATACATCTATTAGAATTATCTGCTACAAATCAGTCGAATTTTATGATAGAAAAGCCTATAATGGAGATATACTAAGATAGAGCTAAAGATATAATGCCAATGTTTAAATGTCGAAAAATGAGGGAATCTCTTAATATGTACAAGCACATGCATATTGGCAATTATACATGGAAGGGATGGTTATCAGATGGAAGTACTATTATATATTGCTGCTCTTATTGCTGCAGTTGCTTTTGCAGTGCTAGTAGTATATTTGGCAATGACACTAAAAGCTTCAACACGCACACTAAATAATGTTGCAAGTACGCTTGAAGGTCTTGAGAAGCAAATGCAAGGTATTACAACCGAGACAACGGAATTATTACACAAAACAAATGCACTTGCAGAGGATGTCAACCAAAAAACGGCTAAACTAGATGGTTTGTTTGATGGAGTAAAGGGAATTGGAGAAACCGTGCAAGATTTTAATCAAACTTTAAAACAATTTTCATCAAGTATTTCTAGATCGATGGCAGAGAATCAAGATAAGGCATCACAAGCCGTAACATGGGGTGCCGCACTATTTGATTTCATCAAAAAGAGAAAATAAAGGGAGGAAGATTTAGATGGCAGATAATAATGGTAGAGATTTTGTAGTTGGTGCAGTAATTGGTGCAGCAGTAGGAGCTGGTCTAGCTTTATTATTCGCTCCAAAGTCTGGAAAAGAATTACGTGGGGATATAAATGAAGGGGCTCAACAAGTACGTGAGCGTGCTACCGAATGGAAAGATGTTGCACAAGCTAAAGGCTTGGAATGGAAAGATATAGCACAAGCAAAAGGGCAAGAATGGAAAGAATTGGCGACTGAAAAAGGCTCAGAATTAAAACAAAAAACACAAGAAATAACTTCTAATGTGCAAAACAAAATACAGGATTTACGTAAAACAGAGAAGAGCGTGAAAGAAGATACTTCTGAAAGTAATGCTGTAGAGCAAAATCAATAAATAGAAGTGATCTACAACAAAGGGTAATGATAAACCCTACTCGATTTTTATTATTTAAAGAAATACATGTGAAGAGGATCTTGTAATCGAACGGCATTACCTATGAAGTATAGTGCTAATTAGTTAAGTTTAGAAGGATATAGGCGCGAGACATAATTATATAGAATGAAAAGGCCGAACTCATTCCCATTTGATTAAAGAATGGAATGAGTTCGGCTTTTCTTGATTTATCCCCAAACAATAGCCAATCTATCCCCAGCTATAATTTGTTCATAAAAAGTAGTAGGCTGATCATTTTTCGTTAATACGAAATTTCCATTTGCATTAGATAAATCAATATCTACATAACGAAAAACATCTTGGAATATAAACGGTTCGGTGTTCTTTTCTTCAATGGAAATCTGGTCATTTGGATAAAGTTCGTCATCTAAATCCAATCGTTGCTTAGCCCGTTTGATTATAAGTTGTGGCTGAGTAAGGGTAACCGTTTGCTGATTAAACAAAACCGTTATTTCAACGTAATAATCCTTTTGCATCGCTTGAAGTAATGTGTTAACGGTAGGAATCGTTTTTGGTATAACTGTTAAATGATCATTCTCTTTTAGCTTACTGTGAAGTGTAGCAGGCTTCTCATTGATTAAGATCTGATTTTCCGCGACACCTAAATTAATTTTTTGCTTGTTTACATACAGAATAAATTCTTTTTCTTCAGGGAGTTTTTCGGTACTAACCATAGTGAAAAAGTCTTTAATCGTCCTCGGTGTACGTATTTCAATAGTATCACGGTCTTGAATTATGTAATCCTTTGTTTGATGTGAGTTATTGACATAGTAGGTAGATTTCAATTCAAAAGTCGCATCATTATATTTAATTTTGACTGGTGGTAAATCACCAACAAGCTCCTGTAATTTGACAATCGGCTGGTTGCCATCTGCTCCTTTCGTAATGTCAATTGTATCACCATTCTGTACGAAGCTATCTACCGTTGCTGGTTCATTATTTAACAGGATAGTCGGTGCCCCTCCAAATTCTCCTGGTAATGTAATTTGTTTGCCGTTTAGTGAAATAATCGATGCCATTCCTGGTTTACCGTATAGTTTATTGATTTCTATCCCTGCTTGGACTAAACAGTCTCCAATAGTTAATTGCTTCAATTCAAACATTCTAATGGTTTGCTCGTTCACCTTCAGTGAAATATAATGAATCGGATTTTGTTTGGCTGCTATAGCAATTCCAATTGGTGTAACAAAATCGGGTCCTTTTGGAAGATTATCCGTTTTATTTAACACTTGGATCGCATCAATATCTCGTATAGCTACTCGATTTGCTGGTAACTGAAGTTTATTTGCCAGCCGGGTAGTGAGGTCTGGAGTTTGACTACCGCCTCCTACTAACATAACGGCCTTAGGCTGTGCTCCATTTAATTGCAATATTTCCTCGGCAATGGCAGATGCTAATCGATCAATGTTATTGTCAATATCAGCTACCAAATTCTCATAGGTTATCGTAGTTTCAAATCCTAATATATCTGCTACAGTAGCACTACCCTCTGTTACTATTTGTCGTTTCGTTACTTCAGCCAATGGAAAATCTAATAAATATGTATCACTTACCGCTTCTGTAATCTCATCTCCAGCAATAGGTACCATGCCATAGGCAACGACCGTACCGGTATTGGTGATGGCAATATCACTAGTACCTGCCCCTATATCTACTAAAGCGACATTTAAACGTCTCATGGATTCAGGTATTAACACTTGAATTGCGGCAATAGGTTCTAGTGTTAAAGCATCCATTTCTAAATTCACACGATTCAGTGCTGAAAGTAAAGATTCGACCACTACTCTAGGTAAAAATGTTGCAATAATTTCTACTGATGCATGGTTACCAATTTGATCTATTAGGGAACCAATTCGTTCCTCATCAATTTTGTAATGGAGCACGGAATAACCTACACAATAATAGTTAGAAAAATCATGACCAGTTTCATCAGAAGAGATCTTTTGTTGTGCAGCATGCACTGCACTTAATTCTAAGTGCTTGATCGTATCATGCTCCGTAATTGGTTGTTGATTTAGTTCCAGTATAGCAGAGGATGTGATCGTTTTAAGTGATCTACCAGCTGCAGCTACACAAACTTTTCGTAATGGTCCATGGGAAGCCTCTAACGTTATCTTCACTTCATTAATGACGTTAGCTACTTCTTCCACATGATGGATTTGCCCATCCAACATCGATCGAACCTTGTGTTCTTTCATACAATAATCAACTAGTGTATACGTAGAGTCGTTTTTTTCTAGAATTATTCCAGTAACGGAACGAGTACCTATATCTAAGGCAAATATGTAATCTTCCTTCATTATGTAAATCCCCCTAAAGTGAAAGCTATCGATATACCATCGTCATTCTTACTAAATCTACTATTATTATAAACTTTAAGATGACAAAGAGAAAATTATTAGCTATAATTGGGTCACATTAAGTAGAAGCATCTATTCTAATTGTAGTTTTCCTTTCAGGAGGCATATACATGAAACATAATGAACTAGACCAATTAAGGCATCGACTTGATGATGTAAACTTACAAATACTTGAACTTGTGAATTTGCGAGCAGCTATTGTAAAGCAAATTGGTCATATCAAAAATAATCAAGGGATGAAGCGTTTTGATCCTGTAAGAGAAAGAGAAATGTTAGATCATTTAATTCAACATAATAATGGTCCATTTGATAATTCAACCATTGAACATATTTTTAAAGAAATATTTAAGGCTGGATTAGAGTTAATTGAGGATGATCATCGTAAAGAATTGTTAGTTTCTCGAAAGCGTAAGCCAGAGAATACCGTCATCGACATTAAAGGAGAAAAAGTTGGTGATGGATCGACTCATTACGTTATGGGTCCTTGCGCAGTAGAAAGCTATGATCAAGTGAGAGAAGTCGCAAAGGCTGTTAAAGCGAATGGCATTAAACTGTTTCGGGGTGGAGCATTTAAGCCAAGAACTTCCCCATATGATTTTCAAGGGTTAGGGCTTGAGGGGCTGAAAATTCTTAGACAGGTGGCAGATGAATTTGATCTAGCAGTAGTTAGTGAAATCGTCAATCCCGCTCATATTGAAACTGCTCTTCATTATGTTGATGTAATTCAAATTGGGGCAAGAAACATGCAAAATTTTGAATTACTGAAGGCGGCAGGAGAGGTTGATAAGCCAGTCTTATTAAAGCGAGGATTGTCCGCAACAATTTCAGAATTTATCAATGCAGCAGAGTATATAATTTCTCGAGGAAATGGAAATATTATTCTATGTGAACGAGGAATACGCACGTATGAAACAGCGACTAGAAATACATTAGATATATCTGCAGTACCGATATTAAAGCAAGAGACACATTTACCTGTAATGGTTGACGTGACACACTCAACAGGTAGAAGGGATTTATTAATACCAACTGCAAAGGCAGCTTTAGCGATTGGAGCGGATGGTATTATGGCAGAGGTTCACCCCGACCCTGCAGTTGCACTATCTGATTCTAGACAGCAAATGGATATTGAGATGTTTGAAAACTTCTTACAAGAGTTATCTAAATACACTTCATCTATTGGCTAGAAGAGTTTGATTCAATTGGGGTCAAGCTCTCTTTATTGTTTCATAAGTACCAGCATGGCTCTTTCCCCTTTAATATAGTTCATATCGACTAAGCAGGAGAGGAGTTGACATGCAACATCAGCAACTTATGTCGACATACCTCAGGTAAAAGGGATATGTCTCTATTTCTTATAGCTTAGCCAGTCTCTATGCTAAGTAACGGCTGGTTAAGCTGCTGTTAAATTTTTTGTGTTTTTTATCGCGGTAGAGTATGATTGTTAATAGAATATTTCATGTCGAATGGAACGGAAATAGGAGGTTATAAAATGACAGTTACAATATATGATGTAGCAAGAGAGGCAAATGTTTCCATGGCAACCGTTTCCCGTGTTGTAAATGGTAACCCGAATGTAAAACCAACAACTAGAAAGAAGGTATTGGCAACGATAGAGCGATTGGGCTATCGTCCGAATGCAGTCGCACGTGGGCTAGCTAGTAAGAAGACCACTACTGTAGGTGCGATTATTCCGGATATTTCTAGTATATTTTTTGCAGAGTTAGCGCGAGGAATTGAAGATATCGCGACAATGTATAAATACAATATTATCTTAAGTAATTCTGATCAAAATAAGGATAAAGAGCTTCAATTAATTAATACAATGCTTGAAAAGCAAGTAGATGGAATTATCTTTATGGGTGGAAATATAACACAAGAGCATATCCAGCAATTTTCAACTGCTTCCGTTCCAGTAGTATTAGCTGCTACCTATGATGGTACAGAAGCTACTCCTTCAGTCAATATTGATTATGAAGTTGCTGCATATGAAGCAGCAAAAAATTTAATTGATAAAGGAAATAAACGTTTGGCGTTTATTAATGGTAATGAAGAAGAGACCATTAATCAGTTAAAATATCAAGGCTATTTACGTGCTTTAAAAGAAGCATCGATTGAGCCTGTGGCAGATTATGTCGTAAATGGTGATTA
This sequence comes from Ornithinibacillus proteolyticus, assembly GCF_039581225.1. Taxonomy (NCBI): domain Bacteria; kingdom Bacillati; phylum Bacillota; class Bacilli; order Caryophanales; family Bacillaceae; genus Ornithinibacillus; species Ornithinibacillus proteolyticus. Next base: position 31,626 of record NZ_JBCPXV010000028.1, read on the forward strand.
TACGTACGAATCTGGAATCAAAGCAGTTGAGCAATTTATGAGCTTAGCACAAAAGCCTACTGCCGTATTTGCAGCTTCAGATGCTATTGCTCTTGGTGCAATCCATGGTGCACAAGATTTAGGATATCGTGTTCCAGAGGACTTAGAAGTCTTTGGTTTTGATAATACCAAATTAGCTAATATGGTTCGCCCTACCTTGTCTACTGTTGTGCAGCCAATGTATGATATTGGTGCTGTAGCGATGCGTCTATTGACTAAATATATGAACAAAGAAGAAGTAGAAGAGAAAAAGGTAGTATTACCACATCGTCTTGTCGAAAGAAACTCAACAAAGTAATCTAAATGTCGATATATAAGATATAGCGTTTATGAAGCAGAAGTTTGGGGAGAGGGAATATGAGAAAAAGAGATCTATTAACTCCAATCGGCATTACCATAGGCTTTATTATGATTATGGCGGCGATACTATCGAATGCAGGTGCAGAAGGGTTTGTATCATTCCTCGATATTTCTTCCATTCTAATCGTATTAGGTGGGGTAGTAGGTTCATTATTAATTAACTTTAAAATGGACCAAATTAAATTAACAGGAAGAGTAGTGAAAGAATCCTTTCATCAAAATGAACAAAAGCTTCCTGAATTAATTAATCTATTTATTCGACTTTCTGAACGCGCAAGACGCGAGGGAATATTAGCTTTAGAAAATGAATTAGAAGACGTGGATGATCCATTTATCAAAAAGGGAATTCTCTTAGCCGTTGACGGTATCGAACCAGAAGTCATTCATGATATTATGAATGCGGAGATTACGGCAATGGAGGAACGTCATTATCGTGGAAGAATGATTATTGAAAAATGCGGGGAATATGCACCAGCATGGGGAATGATTGGAACATTAATTGGCTTAGTGCTGATGTTAAATAATTTGACAGATCCCGCTACTCTCGGTCCTAGTATGGCAGTTGCTCTTTTAACTACCTTATATGGAACGGTGCTTGCTAACCTTGTATTTATACCGATGGCAAGCAAGCTTGAGAGTAAAACAGAGGAAGAGGTTTTTATCAAGCAAATTATCATTGAAGGTGTTATTGGTGTTCAATCAGGTCAGAATCCTCGAATCCTCGAAGAGAAGCTAGGAGCCTTTTTATCAGATGATACGAAGGACAAGGATGCAATCGAAGAAGGGTCTTCGTATGTGGGGGATGGCCTAAATGAAGCGTAGAGAAGGAAGAAAAAACGTAAAAAAGGGTGCACCGAAATGGATGGTAACGTACTCCGATATGGTCACTTTAATATTAGTTTTTTTCATCTTACTATTCTCTATGTCTCAGATTGACGCTGTTAAATTCGAAGCGATTTCTGAATCGTTTAAGAATCGGATGATTTTTGATTTCTTTCCATCTCCTGTACCAATGGATAATCCTACGGAAAACACAAGCACGGAAGAAAAGGGTCAGACTACAAATGAGTTTGATATGCCTGTTAATGATGATAAAAAGTCCAAACCAGATTCCGATACAGCTGAGGATTCTCTAAGTAATTTGATGGACGAAGTAGAAGCATATTTGGACGAGCATAGTCTAAACCATGTAATATCCGCTAATCGTTCTGAACGTGGAGTAGAATTAGTGCTACAGGATAGTATTTTATTTGATTCCGGAGAAGCTGATATTCTCCCATCAGCACAACCCTTCTTAACAAAGGTAGGGAATTTACTATCACAAATCAATAATGATATTAAGGTAGAAGGACATACAGATGATGTACCAATGTCTAGTTACCGATACCCATCGAACTGGGAGCTATCTGGAGCACGTGCCAGTAGTGTAGTTAGGCTATTAGTAGAGGAGAACAATTTGGATGAAGACAGGTTCTCCATTGCTGGTTATAGTGACACAAAACCTCTTGTCCCAAATGATAGTGCTAGTAATCGAAGCAAAAATAGAAGAGTTGAAATAGTTATTTTGGAAGAATCTTATACAGAGAGTTAAAGAGGATAAGACAGTAAGAAGTAATGGTATGGTTGAAATAAGAAACGATTAATAGAGTTGTGCGTTGAGTACATTTGTAGACTCCACAAGTAGAGCCCCCAGGATGAGAATGCTGGTATCTACGGTGTGATTTACTTGGGTAATGGCTCGATGTGGAATTATTCCTGAAGCAGGGTCAATGTATTCATCTCTTATCGTTTTCTTTTCCTATTCCATTTCTTTTTATGTCTTATCCTCTTTTTACTTTTGTATATTTTAATAAGTAATCTAGGTTAGATCTATTTTTCTCTTCAATTTCTTTTTTACGAGGAATCGTTGGGATTTCTTCCGTTTTATCGTGCCATGTTGTAGGTAAAGTTACTGGTGATTCTGTTTGCCACTCCTTAATCCATGAAGGGGGGAGAAGTCCTTTTAGCGGTTTTTCATCCTTCATCACATTCCAGATTTGTGCCCATGCTCTTGGGACTACCCGCCATATATCATAACCACCACCGCCTAATGCAATCCACCTTCCATTACAATACGTATTACTGATTTGTAATGCAACTTCTGGAATTTTTTCAAAGGTAGTCATTGAACTACATAAATGTGTTAATGGATCATAGAAATGGGAATCTGCACCATTTTGGGTAATGATAATATCTGGTTTAAAGAATTCGGCTATTTCCCATATAGCGGTCTCATAGCTCTCGATATAAGACTCATCTTGGGTGAATGCATCTATTGGTAAATTGAAGCTGTATCCATGTCCTTCTTTAATACCTCGATCTGTGACCTTTCCAGTGCCAGGGAAAAGATATCTTCCTGTCTCATGGATAGAAAAGGTACAAACATTAGGGTCATCATAAAATGCCTCTTGTACGCCATCACCATGATGGGCATCAGTATCGATATATAATACCTTTAAATGAAAGTGCTGCCTAATGTATTGAATAGCGATTGCCGCATCATTGTAAATACAAAATCCTGATGCTCTCCGTTTAAAACCATGATGAAGTCCACCTGCAAAATTCACTGCTCTAGTAGCACCGTCCTTTAATACAGCATCCACTGCAGTGAGTGTTGCTCCTACTATTTGAGAAGCAGCTTTATGCATGTTTGGGAAGACAGGAGTATCCTCTGTACCTAGTCCAAACCGATTTAAATCATCTTTAGATAAAGTCATAGCTGATTTTACAGCCCGAATATATGCTGGTTCATGAAGTAACAGAATTTCATCATCTTCTGCTTCTCGGGGTTTGATGATATGAATGTCTGATAGTTGGCCAGATTTTTCTAGTAAATCTTTTGTAAGTACTACTCGTTTCTGGTTGAAAGGGTGGTCGTCGTGGAAGTGATAGTTTAAAAGTGAATGATCAAAAACAAATTTTATGTTTGGACTCATAGTCTAGGCTCCGGAATGTTATTTGGCCACATCAATTCATATCCTGCATCACGTAAATCTCTAATAATAGGTAATGGATTCATTGTTTGAACACGAAAGACTAATATTTTATAATCAGGGTCATTTCTATATGGATAAACTAATACAGAAGAAATGTTCACATGACGTTTTCCAAAAATAGATGCAACCTCAGGTAATATACCTGGTTTATGTGGAACTTTCACTTCTATTTGGGAACCTTGAACATGGGTTCCGGTTAGCTGAATTAACGTATAAAGCAAGTCCTTCTCCGTAATCACACCAACAAGCTTGTCGTGATGAACAACAGGTAGACATGCAATTTCTCGGTCATAAAAAATTCTAGCTACCTCTTCAACAAAATCTAATGGATGTGCGGTTAAGACAGGGCTTGACATAATAGAAGAGATTTCTTTCTCTAAGACATCACGATTGGAATCAGCGGAGGTAAAGATAGATGGACTTGCGTCTCGCACATCTCGATCCGATACTATTCCAACAACCAAATTGTCTTTGTCCACAATTGGAATATGTCTAATTTTGTATTCTACTAATAATTCGTGTGCTTTAGCAATGGAATCGGTTGGGCTTAAAGTCACAACATTACGATTCATTATTTCCTCAACATGCATTACAGACCCTCCCTAAAACTACGTAATTGGTATCGTTTTAGAAATCTAAGCTTTTCAAATTGGTTGATAGATGCTTCATCGACTTTCGAACCAATCCGTACCATTAAACAATTCGCTGGGTGTGAAATGATTTCTGGGTCATCTGTTGGAGCAGGTAGTAGCCCACCAGAAGCCATCATTTTTTCCATTACTTTGCGATATTCCCAAATGCTTAAATTGGTTCCTTTTAAATCCCAGTGCCAATAATATTCCGTCGAAATAACAATATAATGTTCCATAAAAGGATCCAACATGGAAACATGGAGGAGATTAGAAGCAACTTTCCCCCCTCGATAGTCTGGAATTACTTCTATAGCCCCTAGTTCAATCAAATTAGTCATTTGAAAGGTTGACCATCTTTCTAAGGGGTCTGGGTAAAGGTAGGTTACATAACCAATAATGGTATTCTGTTCTCTAGCAATGATAATTCGGCCATCAGGTAAATCAGCAATACCCATCAGTGCTTGCAATTGGTTAGGTGCCGGGCGAAAGGAATTTAAATCTGGATGAAATTCGTACCTAGCTAACTCTGATGAGGAGATAGGTCCTTCAATAATGAGTAACTTATCTTTTACTTGATGTTCTATTTTGTTATACGTTTTGATATGCTCCATGTTTTCACCACCGAATTATCTTGTTACATTATATTATACAGGATTATCGTTGTAATTTTTAGTCTTTTCTTGAACAAAAAAGAAGAAGGGGCAGGTTTTCTTTTAGTGGGGAATATCTGTGTTATACGTTACCTGGAAAGGGACTGTATTTGTAGTTTATCTTACGTGATTAATCTACATGAAAAAAAGCTTGTAGAGAAAAGTCACGTACTCTCTACAAGCTTGAGTTGAAGGGTTAACCTTCGTTCTCACCATCACCTGGAGGTTCTTCCTCTCCGGGATCTTCAGGATTATTTGGATTTGGTTCGGTATTATCTCCGCCACCGTCTACAGGTTCTTCTTCATCACGAGGATTCGGTTCTACCGGGTCTTTAGGTGTATTTGGTTTTGGATCTTTTGGCTTATCTTTATCCTTATTATCTTTGTTATTTGGTTTGTTAGGTTTATCAAGTTCTTCAGGTTCCTCGAAATCACCTATTATTATTTCATCAGAAGCTTTGGATTCCAGTCCAAAGTAATCTACTGCTTTAACGTGATAGACACCTGTACCACTGGGCAGGGTGAATTTCGTTTCGATTGAGCTACCGATTAGCTTGAATGATTCACCAGGTTCATTAGCACGAAAGATGCGGTATCCCACTACATCCTTACTAGAAGAAGCATTCCATGTTAAGTTCCTTCCACTGTTTTTCAGTGAACTTGGTGCTTTTGGAGCAACCCCATCATCATTTATCGTAGAGTTAAACCCTTTGATATTTGGTATAGTTATTTTCTCCCATGCTTCTCTTCGAATGGAAGGGAATAACTGCCTAATATCTCTTAACTTATCGTATTGATTTCGAATTAGCCATTCAGGATTAAATGATAGTCCATCGTCTTGAATGAATTCTTTCGGTGTATTTGGTCCTGCCAGTACGGCTTTCCCATCCACTAACACATAAGATCCTCGACTTAAACTATCATCTACTTTTGTTGGAACAAATTTAGCATTAAATAGATCACTTGAAACAAGTCCAGCCTCATTACATAGATCAGATGGAAGCATTCCGGAAGTGGCACAATAGCTACGAGAAACGATGCCATCTGGTCGTTGAAACTTCTGTGAAGGTGCTATTAAATCAGGATTTATATCAGAAGCTGCATTAATCAGCTCTGCCCATAATTTTAGATTACGATTGGTATGGTGTAGCTCACAGCTATCACATACTAGAGATTGGCCAATTCTGTATCCTAGCCATGCACCCATTGTAACGTTTGGATTTGATCCAACGAAATGGACATCATGTGTATGTTGTGATGTACCAGTTTTACCTGCCCAATCAACATTTTTATACTTTAACTGGCCTGGAAGATAGGAAGCTGATCCTTGCTTCACAACATCTCTCATCATATCAAGTGTTAAATAACTCGTCTGAGGAGAAAATACTTCGACAGGTTCACTCTTATGCTCGTAAACAACCTCTCCATCTTGCGTAGTAATTTTCTCAATCATATACGCATCGACAAAGTTACCACCATTTGCAAATGTAACATATGCATTTGTGTTTTCTTCGATTGTTATACCAGTTGATGTCCCCCCAATAGCAAGGGCTTGGTGTGCATATTCATCATCACCGATAGATGTAATACCCATTTTGCGAAGATATTGCTCAACTGGATTATCATTCATTATTTGTGTATAGACTTTTATAGCAGGAACATTATAGGAATTCATTAAATGATTCCGAACCGGTAAAATACCATGATAGCTATTGTCGAAGTTCTGTGGAGTCCAACTACCCCATGATGTTTCAACGTCTGCAATCGGTGTACCTGGCTGAATGATTCCTTTTTCCATAGCTGGAGCATACACTAATAATGGCTTCATTGTACTTCCATTTGATCTCTTTGCTCTAGTAGCATAATTTAATTGGTTATCATAGCTATAGCCACGTCCACCAAGAAAACTAATGATTCTACCAGTTGAATTTTCGATTAATTCCGCAGCTGCCTCTACTCGTTGGCGTTCAATTACTTCACCTGTACTAGGATCGACAACCTGCTTTGTTGAATCAGGTCCATAATATTTAAAGTTCTTAGCAACTTCTTGCCAAGCATCATAGATATCCTTATCAATCGTCGAATGGATATTATAGCCATTTCTACGTAAGTCTCGATTGGCTAAAATGGCATATTCTTCTTTAAGCTCATGATCCTCATCTAAATCTTCCTTCGAGTAGCCATCCTTTTCAGCTAACACATAGGTTAAGATTTCACTAGCTCTTTCTTCTAATTCAATCGTCAAATGTGGGTATTTATCAAGTGGTGATTCTGATTCTGTTACAAAGTCTTTTGTAATATCATACTTTAGTGCTTCTTGATATTCCTTGTCTGTTATTTTCCCTGATTCATACATTCGACTAAGCACGACTTTCATACGATTAACTCCAGGAGCTAGCCCTTCCTCATCCTTTAATCCGCCACCACTTTTATATGGTGTGTAATAAGAAGGACCTTGTGGGAGGCCGGCAAGAAATGCAGCTTGTGGTAAGTTTACCTCGTCTGCATCGACACCAAAGAGTTCCCTTGCAGCAGTTTGAACACCTGCGATATTCCTACCATTAGCACTGCGCCCATAAGGGATAATATTTAAGTAAGCCTCTAATATCTCATCTTTACTAAAGAACTGTTCTAACCGCATAGCTAGTAATATTTCTTTTGCTTTTCTATCAAACGATACTTCATTTGTTAAAATCTGGTTTTTAATTAATTGTTGTGTTAATGTACTACCACCAGATTTCATATTAGAGTTGGTAAACTCTTGGACTAAGGCCCGAATGATGGCCTTTGGTACAACCCCATTATGCTCATAGAAGAATTCATCTTCTGTAGCCAAGACAGCCTCTATTAAAGTAGGGGATATATTTTCTAGTTTTGTTTCTTCACGGTGAAGATCAGATTGAATATCACCGATATAAATATCTCCTGCAAAATACAGCTTGGAAGTTTCTTCATAGTCATAGATATCTTTTTCCATACTTTCGTATGATCTAATTGGTTCGTCTTTTACAAGAGAAGCAAAATATCCAAACCCGATTCCTGCACCTAAAAACATTCCAATGGTCCCTAATATGATAAAAAATAAGATAACATTCCAGATAACATCATATGTAATTCGGGAAACACGTTGGATTTTTCCAGTGTTCCAAACCGTTTTTACCTTGGTTCCAACATTTTGAAAAAAGTGTTTAAAATCCACGATAAAACCTCCTATTATTCCAAGCATTATTATAGCATAGTAGAAAAAGAGTAGGTACTGTAATTTAAAAAAACGTTGCATTTTTGAAATATATTTTATATGATATGTATAATACTATATTTGAAAGCAATGAAGGAAACAGTAGTATTGCAAATCCCTTTCCAAGAGAGCTGGTGGTTGGTGGGAACCAGTAAATATTTGCATGCGAATTACAATTCTGGAGCAATCTTAATGAACCTAATAGGTGAAATTAAGACGGTGAAAGTCATCGTTAACAACCCCAAAGTGGCAGAATTCTGCAACAAGGGTGGTACCGCGTGTTTAACTCGTCCCTTATTTACATAAGGAATGGGTTTTTTTGTTTTTTAAAAGAAAAAGTTGGAGTGTGAGTAAAGATGCATATTTTAGATGAATTAGAAAAAAGAGGGTTAATTAATCAGGTTACCGATAGAGAAGGGTTAGAAAAGCATTTAGCTGAAAATGAAGTAACATTATATTGTGGTTTTGATCCAACTGCGGATAGCTTACACATCGGACATCTTGTACCATTAGTGATGTTAAAACGATTCCAAAAGGCGGGACATAGACCGATTGCTTTAGTTGGTGGCGGTACAGGAATGATTGGTGATCCTAGTGGTCGTTCAACAGAGCGCTCTTTAAATACGGAAGAAGTAGTAAAAGGTTATAGTGAAAGCATTAAACAACAAATATCTAAAATTCTTGAAGTAGATCAGAACGAGAATGAAGTAGTAGTTAGAAATAACCATGAATGGTTGGGGAGCATGACGGTTATTGATTTCTTGCGTGATGCGGGTAAGCATTTTGGTGTAAATTACATGCTTGCTAAGGAATCTGTTTCTGCTCGTATAGAACAAGGGATTTCCTTTACAGAATTTAGTTATATGATTTTACAATCTTTAGATTTCCAACAATTATATACACGAGAAAATTGTACATTGCAAATTGGTGGAAGTGACCAATGGGGTAATATTACAGCTGGTATGGAATTAATCCGTCGAGCAAGAGAGAATGAAGAAGATGAAGTGAAGGTATTTGGTCTTACAGTACCACTAATTACCAAGGCAGATGGAACTAAATTTGGAAAAACTGCTGGTGGTGCGATTTGGTTAGACCCAGAAAAGACGAGTCCATATGAGTTCTATCAGTTCTGGATCAATACGGATGACCGCGATGTAATGAAGTTCTTACGCTACTTTACGTTCTTGAATGAAGAGGAGCTACATGAGCTAGAGCAAGAAGTAGAAAATCATCCAGAAAACCGAATAGCTCAAAAGCGATTAGCTGAAGAAATGACTAGAATGGTTCATAGTCAAGAAGCGGTTGAACAAGCACAGAAAATTACAGCTTCCTTGTTCAGTGGAGATTTAAAATCACTTTCTGCAAGTGATATTGAACAAGGTTTTAAAGATGTTCCTTCATTCCATACAGATAAGGAAGATATAGGCATTGTTGATTTATTGGTGAATGCTAAGATTTCATCATCTAAACGACAAGCTAGAGAAGATGTTACTAATGGTGCTATCTATATTAATGGGGAACGACAACAAGATCTTCAATATGTTGTTTCAGAAGCAGATCGAATTGAAGGGAAATTTACGATTATTAGAAGAGGGAAGAAGAAGTACTTCTTGATTCAATATAACAATTAAGTAAAAGTTATGAACAAGATTTGGGTAGTGAATGTTGCCAGATTGACTACATGATGCCTTTAATAAGCTAGAAAAAACCAAACTAATTCAAATTCATGGATTTGATATTAGTTTGGTTTTTTCATTTATGTAAGAAATAGAGCTATTGATGGCTGCGGATATAGGCTTCTTCCTCTTCGGGAGTTAGGACTCCTGTTGCCCTTCCTATATTTCCACCTTGTAATTCCCAAATTGTATTATGGTCAACGTCTGCTGTTGTGAAATCTCCTTTAGCCCATTTTTCTAAAATAGTTCGATAGATTTCCTCGTGTTTAAGTTCTGTTTGATCAAGACCTTCAAGTAACCACTGTATTCTCTCGGGCGTTATTTGATAAAAGCCCCATTTTTGCTCAGCCTTTACTTTTTGGTGACTCATTCCATGGATATATTCTTGATAGTCAGCGTCGGTCAATTGATCTGCTGTTTTTCTTTGTCCAAATGGGTTTAATCCTTGTTCCTCATAGGACGCTGCTTGTTCTTCTGTAATGGTACCACCTACCGATTCTCGAATGTCTTCTAAGGATTCAGATACATTTGTTTCATTTTTGTCAGTGCTTGCCTCTTTCACATCAGATAGAATTAAAAATCCAAAGTATCCAAGAATGGAAATAGCAACAATACATAAAAAGACTATCAATTTATTCATACTACTTAAAACCTCCTACTACCTAGTTTATTACAGGAGCACTTAAAAATAAATATTCAATTTTCAAAAAAGTAATCCGCTAAGGAGGGGAGGACTTGCATAAGGGGAGATTATAGCGATAAAAAAAACCCTGAAATTTAGTTAAGATACTAAATCTCAGAGTTTTTAAGGTTATTAACGAGAATAGAATTCTACGATTAATTGTTCGCTAATTTCAGATGGTAATTCAGAGCGTTCTGGTAAACGATTGAATGTACCTTCTAATTTGTCAGCGTCAAATGTTAAATATTCTGGTACGAAGTTTGTTACTTCGATTGCTTCTTTCACGATATCAAGGTTTCTTGATTTTTCGCGAAGACCAATTGTTTGACCAGGTTTTACTAGGTAAGATGGAATATCAACGCGAGATCCATCAACTGTCACGTGACCGTGGTTTACAAGCTGACGAGCTTGTCTACGAGTACGTGCAAGACCTAAACGATAAACAAGGTTATCAAGGCGAGATTCAAGAAGTACCATGAAGTTTTCACCATGAACACCTTTCATTTTACCAGCTTTATCGAATAGAGTGCGGAATTGACGTTCGTTCAATCCATACATAAAGCGTAGTTTTTGTTTTTCTTGTAATTGAAGACCATACTCAGAAAGCTTTCTGCGTTGGTTAGCTCCGTGTTGCCCAGGAGCATAAGGGCGTTTATCTAGCTCTTTGCCAGTTCCAGTTAATGAAATGCCAAGACGACGTGATTTTTTCCATACAGGACCAGTATATCGTGCCATAGGACATTTCCTCCTTTTTATTTTATTTGCATAAAATAAAATTCCAACCGTGATCGCGCCAAACGCCATTATGTTTTCATGTACCATCGCTCCAGCAGCTGAGAGTTACGCGATACACCTCGTTATGAGGAACAAAATGGACAGATTGGTGATTCACTTAGGCTGCCTTATTATTTTACACAAAGAATAGTATATAATTTTTTTGGAACTAAGTCAATGATTCTTTTAATAAAAAGGTTGAATAACGTGCTATTTCATATGATAAAATGGTAAATTTAAATCAATATATTATATAATAGCAATAAATAAAATCCTTTGATAGGTGATTATGATGAATATTAGCTCTATACAAGAACAAATCAAATTAATTAACTATAATTCACTTACTACTGTATCACCTACTGGTAAGGACAATTTCTATCAAAATCTATCCACTAGTTTATATAAATTACTGGATTTAGATTTTATTGGTATATACACCTATGATCAAAGTCACAAACAGCTTCAATTAGTAGCACATACGAATAATTCAGTTGAAGCATTTTCAAATAAAATTGCAGATCCTCATAATAAGTATTGGAATACCATTATACAGAATCAGACCTTCATGGAAATTGCCGAGGAGGATAATGTATTTTCATCCGCTAAAACGGAAGAGACTACGATAGCTGTTCCGATACAGCCATCATGTGGTCCGGCTGGAATGATTGTACTAGGTATAGATTCTAAACAAGGGTTAGTGGATGAGCTTTTAATCACGATCAAAGTGGAGCTAGAAAGGTCGTTTACAGTTGTAAATGAAGTCATCCAATCAAAACAAAATGAAGAAAAATACCAAACGTTATATGATATTACGTCTACATTTTTAGTTTTAAATAATAAGACAGAAATATATACAGAAATTATCTCTAGCATCCGTCGTATTTATCCTGACTATGCATTTTACTTATTATTAGCGCAGGATCATGATGAGACATTAGGTTTACCTATAAGGGCAATTGAATTCAGTGACGATTCAACAAAACTAGCTAGCTCTCAGGCCTTTTTAAAGGCGGAAATTCAAATAGAAAACCTAATTCAGGAGAAAAACACGTGTATATATGCGCCTTTGAAGGGATACCAAGGGGTATATGGTGTACTACAAATTATTATCCCGATGATAATAGACTTTCCAGAAGAGGAGATTGCGTTTATTAGGAAGTTTGCTAACACAGCAGGAAAAGCTATCGAAAATACCATTTTATACCAAAATTCGAAGCATCTTGTATCCGATTTGCAATTGATTAATGACTTAACTCAACGATTAAACTCAAACTTAGATTTAACGGAAATAACGAGGCTTGTAAGAGATCAGATCATAAAAATCTGTAAACCTTCCGAAATAGGATTCATCTATAAAAAGCAGGAAATGGCACATCATTTTGAGGCAATTGATGGTAGTACCTCATTTTTTGAGACATTGGAAGGTCGTATGGTAATGCGTACGTTCGTTTCCGATATACTAAAACGTAAAGAAGCCATTTTTTCAGGAGAATTTACATCGAAGGATACTTATTTTCCTTATCACTCTGTAATGGCTTTACCGATGATTAATGCCGGTGAGGTAAATGGTGTTGTTATCGTACTTCATCACGATTCGTATGCATTTTCATTTGACGAGTTTAAACTATTACAATCCATCATTCGTCACTCTACATTAGCCTTTGTTAACACTATTCTAAAAGAACAATTACAAGAGGCAGCTTCAACAGATTACTTAACCCAGCTAAATTCACGAAATTACTTGGATGAAAAAATAATACAGCATATGAAAAGTGGGGAACTGGGGACATTAATTTTATTTGATATTGATAATTTTAAACAAGTTAATGATACATATGGTCACTATATTGGCGATGAAGTAATAAAGCAGGTAGCAACTATTATAAAGTCCAATATTGCGGACAGAGATGTTGCAGCTAGATGGGGTGGAGAAGAACTTGCTGTTTATCTACCTAATACGGAATTAAATGAGGGAGTTCAACTAGCTAGGAAAATAAATACCCAAGTAGAAAGCTTTACAGAACCAAGAGTAACGTTATCGGCAGGTGTTTCTTCTTGGACAAAAGCATCTGATGACTCGGCTAAGAACTTTTTTATTCGAACAGATAAGGCTCTCTATGACGCCAAAAACTATGGAAAAAACTGTGTCGTGAAATATAGCATAGATGAACAGGAAAAAGATAATCTACACGCTTAGTTTTGTAATGACTTGGATTATTAGAATTAAGCTTCGCATTGAGAAATCATTTAGCTGACTTCTAATTAAGAAAAAAAGGTTAGCGCCGTATGCTTTCTACAGATCGAAGTTAAATATCGTTCTCTTACATGTATTAGATAAAACAAAAAGAAGACACGCGCGAGGTACTTCCTGTGCGATGTCTTCTTTTTATTGCTTTTGTTACGCGGGGCGTCTTTCGAACCGATATGGACGAATAAATTATTGTATGAAACCTAAAGATATTTCGTTAATTCGGCAACAAATTTCTCCAAGTATTCTTGATCCGTTTCATCAAAGCGATTTAAAATCGGGCTATCAATATCAAGGACACCGAATATTTCACCATCTTTTATAATAGGAACAACAATTTCTGATTGACTGGCACTGTCACACGCAATGTGTCCAGGGAATTGATGAACATCTTCAATTCGTTGTGTTTTACGTTCTTTAACAGCAGTACCACATACACCTTTTCCATAACCAATACGAATGCAAGCTGGTAATCCTTGGAATGGTCCTAAAACAAGCTCGTCATCTTTCCATAAATAGAACCCCACCCAATTGGTTTCATCAAGAAATTGATTTAATAAGGCAGAGGCATTGGATAAATTAGCAATAACATCTGTTTCACCATCTACTAACGCTGATAACTGCTTAATTAATAGTTCATAATCTTTTACTTTATCACCAGAATATAAACTCGATTGAAACATAGATAAACATCCTCCCAAAAAATAGTTATAATTAATCCTGATGAATGAAGCAGGATAATTTATATTTCTGTCGTATTAATAATATATGAATCTAAATGATTACGAAAGGAGTTGGGTTCAATGAAAGATTCCCCTACTAAAAGAAAAGTAGTTGAGGCTGCTTCTTCACTTTTTTATCAAAAAGGATTCCATGGTACTTCTGTTCGTGACATCGCAGAAAAAGCCTCTGTTAATGTTTCCTCTATAAGTTATTACTTTAAAGGAAAGCAGGGATTATTAGAGTATGCTGTCTCACGTTATTACGAAGAATATTTAGCAATCATTGAAGCAACTCTTGAAGAATCAAGTGATGATACCCCTAATGAAAAATTGAAAAAATTAATACATAAAATTATACAATATAAACATAGTAACCTACAATTATCCTGCTTTATACATCGTGAATTATCCATGGATTCTGTATTTGTTCGTGAAATGGTTGTTACCTACTTAGCGAAAGAAAATTTTATTATTGGAAATGCATTCACCGCTGTAGTTAAAGGCGGTAACGTAGATAAACAAAAATTAGATCGGCAATTTTTACTGATGCAATTAAAAGGTATGCTTGTCACACCTTATGTTTTACATAATGAATGGCGGAGTCAGGTCGTAGGGGATTACTCGCATTCCTTATTTGTTACCAAATATGTTCAGACCATTCATCAATGGATTGATTATATAACCCAATAAGAAAGGAAAGAGGTTGGGACATAGCAAAAGAATTGAATATAAAACCGAATGATACACGATACTAGCTCCGAAATATACGTAGACTCCTGTGGGAGGAAGGGCAAGGTTGAGACTCCTAAAGAAGTAGCACGAGGAGGCTAAGGCAGCCGCCCGGCGGTAAAGAAGACACTGCGAGGTTCTCTCGAGCAGATGTCGACTTATGCTGTGATAAAGTGCAAGGTAGACACTGCGATGGTTTTATCGAGCAGATGTCGCCCCTGTGCTGGAAGCAACCGCAAGTATATTTCCGGAGCGGGATCCTTGCTCATCATACGGTTTTTACTTTAAGATTCATCCTTTTGTCCCAGCCTTTTTTTTCATTCTAGTGTACCTGAAAATTTGAAGGAATTATATAACTACTTTCATAATCTGACAAAAAATCACTTTTTTAATTGATTTTTTTAGCCAAAAATCGCGGATACATGGTATTATAATGATTATAGAAAAATAGCTTTACATGATAAGAGAATCATTTTTATATAAAGGAATTTCTTCTTGGGATTTTTTAGGGGGCTTTACTATGGAATATATTATTGGAATTGTACTTGTCATAATCGCACTAATTATTATAAGCCTTATTATGAGAAAGAGAATTTATGATTTAGTTGACCGCCTAGAGGGTTGGAAGCTAGATGTCATGAACAGAAATGTATCTGCGCAGTTAACAAGAATTAAAGCGCTAAATCTATCTGGTGAGACGCAAGACCGATTCGAATCTTGGAAGGAACGATGGGATTATATACTTTCAAAATCGCTTCCGGATATTGAAGAATATTTATTTGATGCTGAAGAGGCCGCGGACCGATTCCGTTTCTCGAACGCAAAGAAGATTCTGCGAAAAACGGAGCAGAGCTTACAAACAATTGAAAAAGATATTGATAAAATTCTCATTGAATTAGATGCATTAGTTGAATCAGAAGAAACAAGTCGTAAAGAAGTGGAAAATATTCAACCGGCAATTAAACAGTTACGTAAGAAAATTGCACAGAATAGATTCCAATATGGAAAAGCGGAATTACGTTTTGAAGTAGAGATTGACGAACTAGCGGAGATGCTAAATCAATACCATGAATTAGTAGATTTAGGGAATTACACTGAAGCGAAAGAATTAGTAGACTCCCTAAAAGAACGTCTAGATTTACTTACAGTCGAAATGGAAGAGTTTCCAGAAATATATCGAGCATGTAAACAGGATATTCCTGCCCAAATAGATGATTTATATGCTGGAATTAAAGAGATGAAAGAAGAAGGATTCCGCATTGAACATCTAGGCTTTGAAAATGAATTACAAGGGTACCAACAGAGGCTTTTAGATTGTGTTATCGCTCTAGAAAAGGGAACATCAACAGAAGCGAGAACCTTAATGAAAGAGGTTGAAGATCGTATTCAGGAAATGTATCAATTGTTGGAGAAAGAAGCAATTGCCAAGAATTATATGGAAACCCAAGTTCCAAGCTACCAAAAGTCAGTAGAAGAAATTGCGGCATCATTTGAAGAAACGAAATCAGAGGTTGACTTATTGAAGCAAACGTATTATTTTGATGATCAAGATATGGAAAAATACCTATCATTGGAAAAGAGTATTGGACAGCTGCAAAAAATATTCGATGAAGTTGTAGAAGGTCTAGAAGAGGATGATATGCCTCATTCAGAACTGCGAACACAGCTGGAAACTGGATTTAATCAGTTAGAAGAGCTTTATGAAAAGCATCAAGATTTTAAAGCGAGTATTTATAACATGAGGAAAGACGAGATAGAAGCGAAAGAAAAATTAGCTGATATCCGTGAACAAATTAATGAGACGAACCGCAAGATTAAAAAGAGTAATATTCCTGGAGTACCAAATTTTATTTGGAATTCAATGGACGAAGCTTTAGAGAAAAGTAATCATGTATTAAAAGCATTGGAGAAAAGTCCTTTAGATATTGCTGAAGTACAGCGCTCGTTAACGGCAGCTAAAGCAGCAGTGGATTTATTGGTAGAGCAAACGGAAGTCATGGTAGATCAAGCACGTTTAACTGAACAAGTTATACAATATGCTAACCGTTACAGAAGTAAATATCCATTGCTTGCTGCGAAGCTATTAGAAGCAGAGAATTTATTTAGAAGTTATGAATATGAAGTAGCATTGGAACAGGCTGCTAAAGCACTTGAAGAAGTGGAGCCTGGTGCATTAAAGCGAATTGAAGAACATCAATTAATATAAAAAATAAGAATGGTCAGTGAGGCTGCTTTATGGAAAGAGATTTCCTAAAGACAGCCTTCCGTTTTGTGTTTAATATGAAGTTAAGATTAAAAACTTTCACGTTATCGGAAGTTTTTCTATAATGATATTTTGGGATTAAATACGAAATGAATTGTTATAAGCAGCTCTCATTTGTTGCAATAAAAAGTGATAAAAGGAGGATTTTTCATGATATATCTAGATAATAGTGCAACCACGAAACCACATCCAGAAGTGTTACAAAGTTTTCAACAGGTATCAACCAGTTACTTTGCAAATCCTTCTTCTATCCATATCCTTGGTGGAGAGACGGAGAAACTTCTACTAAAATCGAAGGAACAAGCTGCGAATCTTCTAAACGTTTATGAGGATGAAATTATCTTCACATCAGGTGGTACAGAAGGGAATAATACTGCTATTAAGGGAATAGCATTACAGCATCAAGGACGAGGTAAGCATATCATTACCACTGAAATTGAACATCCTTCTGTCTATGAGGCATGTAAAAGTTTAGAAACGCTAGGATTTCAAATAACCTATTTACCTGTAAATGAAGCTGGAGTTGTGTCTGTTGAAGATGTAAAACGTGCCATTCAACCGGATACCATTTTAATTAGTATTATGCATGTTAATAACGAAATTGGTTCCATTCAACCAATAAAAGAAATTGGTGAAATTGCTAAAAACCATCCAAAGCTCTTCTTTCATGTGGATCATGTTCAGGGCTTAGGGAAGGTACCGATTACCCTTTCTAATAGTGGCATTGACTTGTGTACGATGTCAGGACATAAAATCCATGGACTTAAAGGCACTGGTATCCTTTATAAACGTAGAGGTGTAAAGCTATTTCCTTTATTCCACGGTGGAGACCAAGAGTTAAAAGTGCGCTCTGGTACAGAAAATCTAGCTGGTGCAGTGGCGTTTGTAAAAGCACTACGTCTGATTAAAGAAAGACAAGTGAAGGAATCGGAGAAATTAATCCAATTAAACCTTTATTTACGTCAGGAATTAGGAGAAATAAAGGAGGTTGTTATTAATTCTTCTGAGCAAGCAGCACCACATATCCTGAACTTTTCTATTCCGGGATTAAAACCTGAGGTAATGATTCATACTTTAGGAAAGCAAGGAATATTTATTTCAACAAAATCTGCATGTTCCTCTAAAGATTTAGATGAAAGTAGAATTGTAAAGGCGTGTGGATTCTCGCAAGATAGGGCAAAATCGGCATTGCGTGTTAGTCTTTCCTATGACAATACAATGGACGAAATAAAAACGTTTATTCATAAACTGAAAGAAGCAATAACCCAACTAAAAGAAGTAATGGAGTAGATAATAATGGAATTTGATCATATATTAATTCGCTACGGAGAACTAGCGTTAAAAGGTAAGAACCGTAAACTATTTGTAGAAAAACTACAACAAAACATTCGTCATAAATTAATGGATTATCCGGAAGTAAAAGTGAAGAGAACTCAAGGGAGAATGTTTATCCTATTAAATGGAGAAGATCCACAACCAATTATGGAGAAGGTTAAGCATATCTTCGGAATTCATAGCCTAAGTTTAGCGATAAAAGTAGAAAATGAATTGGAAAGCATCAAAGAAGCTGCTTTATATGCGTTGACAAATGCAGTAGAAGTGAAAAAATTTAAAGTTACTGTAAAACGTATTAATAAAGGATTTCCAGTACGATCTCAAGAATTGAATCAAATCTTAGGCGGACATCTCTTAAGCCATACCGATTCATATACGGTAGATGTACACAACCCAGATGTAGAAGTGAAAGTAGAAATACGCCAAGAAGCTACTTACATTACATCAAGTGTTGTACGAGGTGCAGGGGGACTTCCAGTAGGAACCTCTGGTAAGACGCTATTACTGTTATCCGGAGGAATTGACAGTCCAGTTGCAGGCTATCTTGCGATGAAGCGTGGTGTTGAGATTGAAGCAATTCATTTCCATTCGCCACCATTTACAAGTGAACGAGCAAAGCAAAAGGTATTGGATTTAACAGAAAAATTAGCAAGCTTTGGTCCAAGTATTAAAATCCATATCGTTCCGTTTACGAAGCTTCAACAAAAAATATTCCAAGAAACACCTGATGGATACGGCATGACGGTAATGAGAAGGATGATGTTACGCATTAGTGAAAGAGTGTCTCAAAAGGAAGGTATCCTTTCCATGACAACGGGTGAAAATTTAGGTCAAGTAGCAAGTCAAACCATGACTAGTATGAATACGATTAATGAGGTTACGAATTATCCGATTATTAGACCGTTAATTACGATGGATAAGGATGAAATTATCGAGATTTCCAAAAACATTGATACCTTTGATATCTCGATAAGACCTTACGAGGATTGCTGTACTATCTTTGTACCGAAAGCACCGAAAACAAAACCTAAACGTGATCGCGTGAACTATTTTGAATCTAAGTTTGATTATGAGGAATTAATTCAAGAAGCAATTGATGGTATAGAAGTCGTCAGAATTACCGATAAGAAAAAAGCAGAGGATGCGTTTGAAGGTTTATTTTAACCAGAAGTGTATTTAGCAACACTTACCAATTAATAATATGAATGTTTCACCTCTAATACGCACATTATAAGTGTACCAAGGAGGTGAAATACCATGGCAAACAACAATAGCAACAATTCTAACCAATTACTTGTACCTGGTGCTGAACAAGCGCTAGAACAAATGAAGTATGAGATTGCTCAAGAATTTGGTGTTCAACTTGGTGCTGATACAACTTCTCGTGCTAACGGTTCTGTTGGTGGAGAAATTACAAAACGTCTTGTTCAAATGGCTGAACAACAGTTTGGTGGATTTAACGGTTAATACTAATTAAATAGTTTAAATGGCTGAGGACCATTCTCTACCCGAGGATGGTCCTCTTTATAGTGTGCCAGGCATGCACACATTCTCTAGGGTTGAAGTCCTGAATCACGAAGGCAGTAGTAGTGATTAGCTTAAGACAAGGGTGTCTAGGGTGACCTAGAATCTGAAGGAAGTCAGCGGCAAATCT
>NZ_JBCPXV010000029.1:0-46226 GCF_039581225.1 Ornithinibacillus proteolyticus
GGTGTCCTTTTTGTTTACTTTAATATCAGAAAATTGCGTGCAAAAAATAATAAGCATGGTCCTTACCGTTAAAACGTTGGTAAGGACCATGCTTATATTAATTTACTGGGGTTTTGTCCCAGCCTCCTAATCATAAGTATATTCATTTAGGAAACGGATACATTTTTCGCTTTTATAAAGCTTCCAACATAGTTAACAAGGTCAATCACTCTTGCTGAATAACCCCATTCATTGTCATACCATACTAACACTTTTATTTTATTATCCTCCATTACCATGGTGGATAATCCATCAATGATTGCCGAATAATCAGAAGTCGTATAGTCAATCGATACTAATGGTTGATCACTATATTGAATGATTCCTGCCAATTCATTCGCAGCGGCATTGCGGAATACATTATTTACGATTTCGGTTGTAACAGGTTCTTCTACATCTACTACTAAATCGACTAACGACACGTTCGGAGTAGGAACTCGCAGTGCCATACCATGTAATTTCCCTTTAAGATGTGGTAATACTTCACCTAATGCTTTCGCTGCACCTGTTGAAGTTGGGATTATGGATTGTGTACATCCTCGTGCCCGACGAAGATCCTTATGTGGATTATCAAGGTTTTTTTGGTCATTCGTAAAGGCATGAACGGTCGTCATTAATCCATTTTTAATCTTAAAGTTTTCATCTAACACTTTCACCACAGGGGCCAAACAATTTGTTGTACATGATGCATTCGAGATCACATCATCATGATATTCATCATAATCATGATGGTTTACCCCCATTACAATCGTTTTATCTACTTGTTTACCTGGTGCTGTAATAACAACTTTTTTAGCTCCAGCTTCTAAATGTAAGCCTGCATCTTTTTTTGTCTTAAATTTCCCAGTTGCATCAATTACAACATCAATCTCAAATTTAGCCCAAGGTAATTTATCCGGTTCTCTGAAATTAACCAGTTCGATTCGTTTTCCGTATACTTCAAGTCCATCTTGAACTGCTTTTACATCTTCATTAAACGGTCCATGGACACTATCATACTTGATTAAGTGTGCTAATGTTTCTGGAGGATAGCTAGCATTAACCGCTACAACCTCTAAGTTTGGATCAGTAATGGCTTGCCTAAATACCATTCTCCCAATTCTTCCTAATCCACTAATAGCAATTCGAGTTTTCCCCATCATTAGTCCTCCTGATACGATTATGATATACTATATATTCAAAATTCAAATATAGTATAACACATTTGATTAAAAATGGAAGCATATATATAAAAAAACTCAAAGGATTTTTATCTCCTTTGAGTTTTTATTAGCATGGTATTCCCCATTGATTCAGCACATCTTGCAGCTGTTCCAATGTATGTTCTAACGTCCCATTGTTATCAATGACTGCATCAGCCAGCTTTACCTTTTCCTTTAATGGAATTTGTGACTGAATTCGCTGTAATGCCTCTTCTTTCTGGGAATGATCTCGTTTCATAAGTCTTTGTAGTTGAACATCCTCATCTACATAGACAACTAGTGTTTTATCCACCATATGGGTTAGTTTACTTTCAAATAATAATGGAATGTCCATGACAACACATGTTGCACCGTTCTCTAAAAAATGCTCCTTCTGTTCAAGCATTCTTTTCCTAACAGCTGGATGTACAATCGCGTTTAATTTAGCGCGTTTATCCGTATCGGAAAAGATAATGGCTCCTAATTTCTTCCGATCAAGGCTTCCATCTGGTAGTAGGATATCATGACCAAATTCATTAACAATAGCTTGTAAAGTGGATTCCCCTGGTTCTACTACATCCCTTGCAATTTGGTCTGCATCAATTACTGGAATTAGTAGTTCCTTAAACATAGCGGCAACCGCACTCTTTCCACTAGCGATACTTCCTGTTAATCCAATAACAATAGACATCGTATATTCTCCTTTAGAGCTTTTGACAATTCAAGCAAACATGTGTCCCACGACCGCCAACCTTCATTTTGGTAATTGGTTTCCCACAAGACGGACATGCCTTATTATCTTGACCATAAACGGATAATTCCTGTTGGAACATCCCCATTTCCCCTTGACTATTTACATAGGAGCGGATGGTTGTCCCACCTTGTGCTACCGCTTCTTCTATAGTACTTATGGCTTGTTTGCGAATTTCTTGTACTTCTTTTTTGGTTAATTTATTTGCTTTTTTTAACGGATGAATTCTCGCTTTAAATAATGTTTCATCCACATAAATATTGCCTAATCCGGCTACAATCGTCTGATCCAATAATACAGACTTAATGGAACGGTTCGTTGCCTTTAGCTTTTTATAAAAATACTCTGCTGTAAATGCTTTGTCAAACGGGTCAGGCCCTAGCTGAACCAAAGGCTTCTGCAGTAGCTCTTCCCCTTTTTTCACAATATGCATCGTTCCAAATTTACGAACATCATTATACCTTAGTTCTTCCTCAGTAGTGAATGAAAAGATGACATGGGTATGCTTTTTCACCGGTTCATCCTTGTAGTGTACACTATATTTCCCTTCCATCCTCAAATGAGAAATTAGTGTATAATCATCTAATTCAAACAACAGAAACTTGCCCTTCCGTTTTATGTCATGAATGGTTTGTCCGATTAAAAGCTGTTTAAAATGTTCCACATCATCTGGTTTCTTGATAATCTTCCCCCAATAAACCTTTACATCCTCTATCGTACGATTTAATACAAATCGTTTTAATGTGTTACGTATTGTCTCTACTTCTGGTAGCTCTGGCATTTCAATTTCTCCTTATTTTGCATCATACCAGCTATCACCATAAGAATAGTCTGCTTTTAAAGGAACATTTAACTCGACTGTATTCTCCATCATAGCTGGAACAATTTCCTTCAGTTTCTCAAGTTCTTCCCTTGGTGCTTCTAAAATTAATTCATCGTGAACTTGAAGTAGCATGCGTGCTTGCATCTTTTCTTCTTGTAGTTTTTCACGCAAATCAATCATTGCTTTCTTTATGATATCAGCTGCAGTACCTTGGATTGGTGTATTCATAGCCGTTCTTTCTGCAAAACTTCTTAAATTAAAGTTTCTACTCGTAATCTCAGGTAAATATCTTCTCCGATGCATCAATGTTGTCACATAGCCTTTATGCTTCGCTTCCTGTACAATGTCATCCATATAGGCTTTGACTCCAGGATAGCTTTCCAAATAACGTTCGATGAATTGCTTCGCTTCTTTACGAGTGATTCCAAGACTTTGAGAAAGCCCAAAATCACTAATACCATAGACAATTCCGAAGTTAACAGCCTTGGCCTGTCTGCGCATATTCGAAGTTACATCATCTTTATCCACATGGAATACTTCCATTGCTGTCTGCGTATGAATATCCTCCCCATTTTTAAAAGCAGCAATTAATTTTTCATCCTTCGCAATATGGGCTAGTACACGTAATTCAATTTGTGAGTAATCCGCTGCAAACATAATCCAATCCTTTTTCGAAGGAACAAATGCTTGTCTAATTTTGCGTCCTTCTTCAATTCGAATCGGGATATTTTGTAGATTAGGATCAATCGAGCTTAAACGCCCAGTTTGTGTTAAAGCTTGATTATAACGGGTATGGATTTTACTCGTTTTCTTATCGACTACCTTTAGTAGCCCTTCAATATACGTAGATTGAAGCTTACCTAATTGGCGATAAAGTAGTATTTTCGAAACAATTTCGTGTTGAGGCTCTAACTGCTCTAACACATCTGCTGCAGTAGAGTAGCCAGTTTTCGTCTTCTTAATAACCGGTAATCCAAGTTTTTCGAAGAGGATTGGTCCTAGCTGTTTAGGAGAATTAATGTTGAATTTCTCTCCAGCTAATTCGTATATCTCCTGTTCTACTTCCGCTAATCGTTGCTTCAATTCTGTTCCCATTTCCTCTAATCTTGCAACATCAACCAGTACACCTGTATGCTCCATTTCCGCTAAAATTAATGCTAATGGCATCTCCAATTCTTTGAGTAAGGAATACAGCTCATGTTCACGTAATTCTTCTTCCATCTTTTCCTCAAGCTTTATGAGCACATTGGTTTTACGTGCAATATGTTCTGCGAGCGTCTCTTGCTCTGGAATCTTCATCTTTGCACCTTTACCATATACCTCTTCATCAAATCGAACAGACTTGAATCCCCATCTATGCGCAATAGCCGGAATATCATGATTATTTTCGGCAGGATTTAGAAGATAGGATGCAAGCAGTACATCAAATCTAACTCCCTTTAGGTGAATCCCTTTCTTTAATAAAGAAACTACGGATTGTTTGGCATCGAATACAACTTTCTTATTAGCTGGATTTTCTGCCCATTTTTTAAATTCCTCTGACTCTAGCGCTACATTAGTTGGTATAAAATAAGCCTTTTCCCGATTGGTTATGCCAATTCCTTCTATTGGTGCGGTATGGTAACTATCGCTAAGCATTTCAATTACTAACGCTTCTTCACCGGTAAACATGTCCGAAGTAATCTCTTTTACTATCGTATAGTTTAGTTCTTCTAGTTCTTCTTCCGTTTCTTCTACTATATCTTCTGAGCCGACCCGATCTAATAGCGACTGGAATCCTAAATCCTTGAATAAATTAGCCACATCTTGATTCGGATAACCTTCATAGGACAAATCATTAATAGACACTTCTATTGGTGAATCACAATTAATGGTTGCGAGTTCTCTACTCATGAAAGCATCCTCTTTATGGTTCGTTAGGTTCTCCTTTAATTTCTTCCCACTAACCTCATCTAAATGCTCATATAAATTATCCAGTGTTTGATATTGCTTTAATAGTTTGGTTGCTGTTTTTTCTCCTACACCAGGAACTCCTGGAATATTATCGGAGCTATCACCCATTAGTGATTTTAATTCAATAATTTGCTCTGGTGTTATCTCCATTTTCTCAAATAGGTATTGTGGTGTATACGCCTCTACATCAGATATTCCTTTTTTTGTAACATTAACCGTAACGTTATCAGATACTAGCTGAAGCATATCTTTGTCACCTGAAATGACTTCTACTTCAACGTTCTGTTCTTTTGCTTGCTTTGCTAATGTTCCAATAATATCATCTGCTTCATATTGATTTAACTCATAATGACGAATCTGAAATGCATTAAGTAATTCCTTCACTAGTGGAAATTGCTCAGATAGCTCTGGTGGTGTCTTCTGACGACCACCCTTATATTCCTTATACGTGCTATGTCTAAAGGTTGTTTTACCGGCATCAAAGGCAACAAGCATATGGGTTGGCTTCTTTTCCTCTAAAATACGAAGTAACATGGTTGTAAATCCATATACCGCATTGGTGTAGACACCTTTATCATTATTCAGCAGTGGTAATGCAAAAAAAGCACGGTAAATAATACTGTTTCCATCTATCAAAACCAATTTCTTTGTCATTGGTATTCCTCCTTGTCCGTATCACACTTTTCATCTATTTTACCATTTAAGCTAGAACACGTAAAAAAAGAGCACCTAAAGGGTACCCTCCAAACCGTTAGAGTAGAACACTAATGTTTTTGAGGAAGTACCAAGGCACTCTTTTTACATTATCTATTTTGCATCCATTCAGGCTTACCAAAGCCTTGGAATTCTTCATCTATAATTGCTTCAAACTCTTCTGATTCAATGACTTCCTTGATGTCTTGAACAAACTGCGATTCTAAATCCTCTGTTTTTACGGCTACAACATTACGGTACTCATCTGGCATATTCTCTAAAGCTAATGCATCAAGAAGATTCAAGTTTGCTGCCAGTGCAAAATTTCCTGGAACAGCGGCTAAATCTTCATTTTCAACAGCACGTGGTAATTGTCCCGCTTCAATTTCTTGAAAGTTTAAATTCTTTAGATTCTCTTCAATATCCTTTACTGATGCAGTTAGGGGATCTACTTCTTCATTTATCGTAATTAGCCCCTCATCCTGTAGCATTACTAATGTTCTTGCTAAGTTAGTTGGATCATTGGCAATTACAACAGTACTTCCTTCTTCAATATCCCCAATACTATCATATTTATTTGAGTATAACCCCATTGGCGCAGTTGGAACGATAATAACCGATGATAAATCTAACTTATTCTCCTTCGCGAAGGCATCTAAATATATACTATGTTGAAATAAATTAGCATCTAAATCGCCATTAGCTAACGCATTATTTGGTTGGATGTAATCACTAAACTCTGTATTCTTTACTTCATATCCTTTTTCCTCTAATAATGGCGCAATTGCCTTTGTTACCATATCACTATAAGGCCCGGTAGTTGCCCCGAATTGAATTGTTTTCTTATCTCCATCTGATTCAGATCCACATGCAGCAAGAAGAAGTATAAATAAAAATGCTGTTATCGCTACTAAATATTTTTTCATAACTTGTTTCCTCCTAAAATTGTTTTTTCACTTACTACTTAACGTTTATTAAAAGCTTTCGCTAGAAAATCACCAAGGTACTGTACGAATTGAACTAATACAATTAATATAATAACGGTAGTAAACATGACGGTATCATCATAGCGATAGTATCCATATCGAATAGCTAAATCTCCTATCCCGCCACCACCTACAGTGCCAGCCATTGCCGAATATCCTATTAAACTAATACAAGTAATGGTTAATCCACTAATAAGACCCGGTTTAGCTTCTGGAAGGATAATATCTTTTATGATCATCCAAGGTGATGCACCTACGGCAACTGCCGCTTCAATAACCCCCTTATCAATTTCTCTTGCCGATGATTCTACTATTCTGGCATAAAATGGAATGGCAGCTACTGATAACGATACTGAGGCCGCTAGTGGTCCAATCGTTGTATTCACAAGTAGCTTAGTAAACGGCAATAAGAATACTAATAAAATAATAAACGGAACAGATCGTACTAAGTTAACCACGATCCCAACTAATAATTTTAAAAATCGATTTTCTAGAAATAACCCTTGGTCTGTTACATATAATAGAATTCCTATTGGTAACCCGAGGAAAACAGCGACAAGTAACGCAATCCCGACCATAATTAAAGTCTCAAGAAATGCTGTATTTAATTCTGGTAATAACTCTACGATTCTAGTTAAAAAATCGGCCATTTTATTTGATCACCTCTACTTGCTGGATGCGATTTTTTAAATAATCAATCGCATGATTAACTTCCGTTTCCTCGCCATTTAATTCCATAATAAAAATCCCCAATGGCGTCTCCTTAATATATTCCACTTTTCCATGAAGAATATTTCCTCTTACATTAAAGCTTTGCAGCATATCGGACACGACAGTTTCACTTGCAAGATTCCCTCTAAATTGCAGTCGAACTAACACTCCAGCACATGCATCACGTAGCTTTTGTGGCAATTCAAAATCTAACACACTTTTGATAAACTGCTTTGTTAATGGTTTAGTCGGTTGGGAAAAGATATCGTAGGAAGGTCCCTCTTCTATAATCTTTCCATCTTGCATGACAGCACATCTATCACAAATTTCTTTCACTACTTCCATCTCATGAGTAATAATAACTATTGTTATCCCAAGCTCCTGATTAATTCTTTTCAATAGATTTAGAATGGATTTAGTCGTACTAGGGTCAAGTGCTGATGTCGCTTCATCACATAATAATACTTTTGGATTATTGGCTAATGCACGAGCAATACTTACTCGTTGCTTCTGTCCACCACTTAATTGTGCTGGATAGTGGTTCGCCTTATCAGAAAGCCCTACTAGCTCAAGCAATTCCAATACACGTTCTCTTCGCTTGCTCTTTTCTACACCTGCGGCTTTTAATGCGAAAGCAACATTATCAAAAACCGTTTTCGATGCTACTAAGTAAAACCCTTGAAAAATCATCCCGATCGCTTGTCTAGCCTCACGTAGAGATTTTTTCGAAAGCTGTAGTAAATCAACTCCGTCTATGATTACTTTCCCTGAGGTAGGTCGTTCCAGAATATTCATACAGCGAATCAACGTGCTTTTACCTGCACCACTATAGCCAACAATTCCATATACTTCTCCTTTTTGAATAGATAAGGAGACATCATCAACACCAACAACAGTACTTTTCTTCGATTTGTAAACCTTACTAACGTGTTCCAGCTTAATCATTTGCTCCACCACACTTCAAATTACTCACTCCGTTAACATTCTTGTTAAATAACAAAAAAAACCCTCTTTGCACCTGAAAGAGAGTTTTGAATAGATAGATTCAATCCTTATCTTTCAGAATGATAGCATTCTGCAGGAGGTAGCACCACTCACGAAGAAGGTTGCTGTGACGTCTTCGGGCCTGTTCCCTCGGTCACTCTGGATAAGATAAATAATTTATATTTAATTTTACGTTAGATATTATATTAATCTCGTGCTTTCCATTTGTCAACGAAATTTAGTAAATTTTATTCATTTTTTATTTTCAAATCCTTCGATTGAATTGGCTAGCGAAAAATTTTTAAGCTCCCGATTCGCTCTGCCGCTTCTATAAGACGATCTTCATGGTCAAGTAAGCCAAGTCGTACATAACCTTCGCCACTCTCGCCAAAACCATTTCCTGGAGCCACCACGACATGTGCTTTCTCTAGTAATAAATCTGCGAACTGCTCTGACGTATACCCCTCTGGAACTGGTAACCAGGCAAAAAAAGTCCCTTTTGGTGCTTCAACCTTCCAGCCGATATCATGGAGCTTCTCGATAAACTTGTCACGTCTAGCTTCGTAAATGTGAACAAGTTCCGAAACATTCTCTTGACTCCCTAATAGTGCTTTTGCGGCAGCTTGTTGAATACCACTAAATAAACTAACATAAAGATGGTCTTGAATAAGGTTTATACTCTCAATAACCGACTGATTCCCTACCGCAAAACCAACTCGCCAACCAGCCATATTATAGGTTTTGGACAAGGTATACATTTCTACTCCAATATCCTTAGCACCTTCAGATTGCAGAAAACTCTGTGGTCTATTCCCGTCAAAACCGATGGCACCATATGCAAAATCATGAACCACACAAATGTTGTGCGCGTTAGCTAACATAACGGTCTCATCAAAGAAATCTTTAGTTGCTATTGCCGCAGTTGGATTATTAGGATAATTTAAAAACATTAACTTTGCTCTGTCAAGTGTGTCCTTTTCTATTGCAGAATAATTCGGTAAGAAACCATTTTCTTTTTTCAATGGCATTAATGCAATATCTGCATTTGCCATAGCAATTCCGGACATATAATCCGGATATCCTGGATCTGGCAATAGGGCTAAGTCACCAGGATTGAGCAGGCATTGACTAATCTCGACTAAGCCAGTTTTAGCACCAAATAAAATTGCAACCTCTTTATTTGGGTCTATTTCCACATGATATTCTCGCATATAAAATTCCGCAATTGCTTCTTTTAAAAATTGTTGTCCACGAAATGGCGAATATTTATGATAATTAGGGTTATCTGCAGCTATCTTTAACTCCTCTATAATATGTTTTGGAGTTGGTAAGTCAGGATTTCCTTGCCCTAAATTGATAATATCGTGTCCTTGACTTGCTAATCTTTGAACCTTTTGAACTAAAGATGCAAAGAACTGCTCTGGTAATCTTTGTAGTAATTTTGATTGTTCAAAGTGATACATTTCATCCACTCTCCTGAAAAGTCAGTCAAATTCTAGTAACTAACTATAGTCATTATCATGAAATTTGTAAAGCACTTTCTGCTAGACAAATGGTCATAAACTTTCCAATTAACCAATAGTACACTTAGTTAGGAAAGGAAGAACAAGTACGACTGTTTTAAAAATTGATTATTGACATGATGATCAACCAATGGGATAATCGTTCACATATAAAGATAATTCGGTAAATATAAAACTCTTATCACGAGAAGGTGGAGGGACTGGCCCTATGAAACCCGGCAACCGGTTGAAAATTCAACACGGTGCTAAATCCTGCAAGTATGACATTGCAAGATAAGAGGAGGAGTATAGAAATAACCTCTCTTCCTCTTGAAGAGAGGTTATTTTTGGATACAAAGGGGAGAAAAAGATGCAGGCCATTCATGTAAAAGGTTCACCAAATTTATATTTAGGTTATGAAGGTGTGCTTGACCAAATATCAAGTCTACTAGATGAGCATCAGTTTTATCATCCAACTGTAATACACGGAAATGCTTCTTGGAAAGCAGCAAAGCCTTATTTCGAGCTAACACAACCAGCAACTTATATAAATTATCAGGGGGATTGCACCCATGAAGAAGTTGATAGAATCGCACGTGTTACAAATGATATAGAAACCGATGTCATTATTGGGGTTGGTGGTGGCAAGATACTAGATATCGCCAAAGCAACAGGTGCAAAAGTAAACTTACCAGTAATCCTCATCCCTACGCTAGCATCAAATTGTGCTGCTTGGACACCGTTAAGTGTCTTCTATGATACAAAAGGTAACTTTAAAGAGTATATCGTTTTTCCACAAAGCACGTACATGGTGTTACTTGATCCTAGAATTATAGTCGATTCTCCAGTTGCATATCTACGTGCAGGTATTGGGGATACCATAGCGAAATGGTATGAAGCAGATGTTTTAACACGTAAGCTTACACCAAAGCCGCTAGCAGTAGATATCGCACTACACGCTGCTCGCTTATGCAGAGATGTACTACTTGAAAATGGTGACAATGCAATTGAGGCCATTTTGGCACATAAAATAACACCAGAACTAGTACGAGTCACCGAAACAATCATCATGGTAGGTGGAATGGTCGGTGGGTATGGCGATCATTACGGTAGAATATCAGGTGCTCATTCGATACATAATGCCCTTACTCTCATCCATGAGACCCACCAACATTTGCATGGGGATAAAGTTGCCTTTGGTGTATTGACCCAATTAGCATTGGAAGAACGATTAGATGAGATTTCATTTTTACTTCCATATTACAAAAAGCTAAAATTGCCTACTTCTCTTGCAGAATTAGGTATAGTAAGCAACCAGGAAGAAGCAATTAAAACTATTGCACAGGGTGCAACCAAACCTGGTGAATCCATTCATCTTATGGGCGTTTCTGACCCTGCGACAGTAGAAGCCGCTATACGCACTGTCGAAAAATTAAATAGGTAGGGGTGGTATAATGGGATTAACTATATCATTAATCCAAATGGATATTACATTTGGTAATCCTCAAGCTAATTATGAGCGTGTGACACAGTTATTTAAAGAATTCAAAGCCAATAACGCTGATGTCGTATTATTGCCAGAGTTATGGACGACAGGATATGATTTAACTCGCTTACATCAATTAGCTGATGATGGCAAAGAGTCCATTGGGTTCATATCTAAGCTTGCCAAACAATACCAAACCAATATCATTGCGGGCTCGATTGCCAAAAAAGTAAATGATAGCTTTACCAATACACTTTTCGTCGTAAACCAAGATGGTCAGCTTGTAAAAGAATATAATAAAGCCCATTTATTTCGCTTGATGGATGAAGATAAACATCTTATTGAAGGTAATGGTAACGGTAATTTTGAACTTGCAGGCTATCAAAGCGCTGGGATTATATGCTATGATATTCGTTTCCCAGAATGGGTTCGGACTCACATGTTAAATGATAGCAAAATTCTCTACGTAGTAGCCGAATGGCCAAAAGTCAGGATTGATCATTGGAGGGCACTTCTAATTAGTCGTGCTATTGAAAATCAATGCTTTGTTGTTGCTTGTAACCGTGTTGGCTCCGATCCTAACAATGTGTTCGGTGGTCACTCTATGATTATTGGCCCATGGGGAGAAATTATAGCTGAGGCTGGAGAAGAAGAAACAATTATCCATGCAGACATTGATCTTAATCAAGTTCATCAAGTGCGAAATACTATTCCTATTCTTCAGGATAGGCGTCCAGATATTTATGAGGTATAAGACTATATTGTTCTAGTTTGCCATCTACCCATTCCAGCAATATGCTTATCCGTACTTCTGGTATCAGTCTGATAAATATTCATTGCGGTTTTCAATCATAATAGGAGGTATTGAAAGTTATTCCCTCTCTAATCATCTAAAATCTGGTCTCTCTTAACAAAATACCCCAGATAAATAGACCAAATCTATTTATCTGGGGTATTTGCATTATCGCTTCGGAAAGTACACATGGAAAGTCGTTCCTTCATTTACTTCACTTTCTACTTCTATTTTCCCTTGATGGAGTTCTACAATATGTTTGACAATTGCTAAGCCAAGTCCAGTTCCGCCAGTATTTCTACTTCTAGCTTTATCGACACGATAGAAGCGTTCAAATATTCTTGGCAGTGATTCTTTAGGTATTCCGATACCAGTATCGCTTACCTGCAAATGAATATATTCCTCTTGTTCCTCTGCTAATAATGTTACACTTCCACCCTTTGGCGTGTAACTAATTGCATTTACTAAGAGGTTAATCATAACCTGCTTCACTCCAGAATGTTCCGCTTTAAATTCAATATTATCTCCACTTCCAACATGAAGTGTTATCCCATTATTTTCAGCTTGTTGATTTATAACCGGAATTACTTCATCAACTAATTCAGAGAAGCGTACTGTCGCTAATTCTATTTTGGAATCATCCTTTTCTAGCTTCGATAAAGATAATAGGTCTTGAATTAACATCTGTAGTCGTTTACTTTCTTCATTAATAATACTTAAAAATTGTTTTGCTGTATCCACATCCTGTAAATTGTTATCATCCAGTAATGTCTCCGCAAAGCCTCTTATAGAAGTAATTGGAGTTTTTAACTCATGTGATACATTTGCAACAAAATCTTTACGCATTGCTTCTAGTTTTTTCAGTTCGGTAATGTCATATAATACAATAACTGCACCCTTTAACATGTTCTTCTCATTAAAGATAGGTGCACCAATAATTTCAAAATATTGCTTATGACCATTTTCTATAATAAGGGAATCCTTCACCTTTTCTTCATACAAAAAGGTCTGTTGAATCGTTTTATGGATTTTCTCATGATCTAATACATCATAATACAAATATCCAATATAATCTCGTTCCTTCTTGTTACTAAAGAGACCTAGGAAATTTCTATTGACTAAATGAATATAGCCTTTTTCATCAATTAGGATTAATCCACTTTGAATATTTTCTATTACAGTCGTTAATTGTTCTGCTTGCATCTTCTCATTAATGGACAGTTCACTGAGACTTCTGGCAAGTTTATTAATTTGCATCAATAAGGACGCCATACTACCAGAAACTGGATGATGCATTCTCGCACGAAAATTACCTTTCACTAATTCATCTAACGTATTGGTGGCCTTCTGAATTGGTTTAACATATTTATCAAATACATAATGCAGCATCATCATGAGAACGATAAATTCTGTTAAAAGTACTAACAATAACACAATATAATTGCTCATAAAAAAGCTAAATACTACACCTGTTGCGACCACAATGAATAAGATAATTAACGCGTAGCGTAGTACTGGTTTTAAGGACAAAAACCTCACGTTGGATCCTCCATTTTATAACCCAACCCACGAATTGTTTTAATGTAAATCGGCTTTTTCGTATTGGGCTCAATTTTTTCTCTTAGATGACTAACATGAACATCAACAATACGAGTATCTCCAACAAAATCATAATCCCAAACAGCAGATAATAATTGATCTCTTGATAACACTTTATCCTTGTGTGTTGCTAAATAATGTAATAACTCAAATTCTTTTCGTGTAAAACTAAGTACCTGATTATTCTTCTCTGCTTCATATCGCTCAGGGAAAATCGTTAATTCTCCTACTTTTATATTTTTCACATTACTCGTTACAGAAACATTGGTCCGTCTTAAGATTGCTTTAATTCTAGCAATTACTTCCTTTGGACTAAATGGCTTAGTTAAATAATCATCCGCACCTATTTCTAATCCTAGTACTTTATCGAACTCTTCATCTCTAGCAGTTAACATTAAAACGGGTGTATCAATATGATTTCTTCTTAAATGCTTACAGACTTCAATGCCATCCATTTCTGGAAGCATTAAATCAAGAATAATAAAATCATATGTATTCTTATCCGCTTTCCGAATTGCTTCCAGTCCGTCATAGGCAACATCCGTTGTGAATCCAGCTTTCTCGAGATTGAATTTTAGTAATGTTACGATAGACATTTCATCATCTACAATAAGAACATGTTCATTCATGATATCAATTCCCCATTTCTTCTATGCTACCATTTACCTTATCTTAATATTACAATGAAATCGTTATAAATTAAATAATGGATAGATATTGTAAATAAATCTTTACACAATGCTGTTAAAGGATACTCTAATCATTTATATGGATTAAAACACCCTACTAATACATTACCATAAAAACATAGAACATATCTTGTTTTATTATCCTTTTTACTCGGTCAATAGCAAATTTCATCTCTGTATAACGTTCCGTATAGGTTTGATCATCGGTAACAAAGCTGATGGTTCCTTGATAAGTGTTCTAAGCTTCCAGAATATTAAAAAAGAGCTCCATTCGCGTAGAATGAAGCTCTCCTTCTCATTTATTGTAATACCTCTAAAACCTGTTTAACGGAATTAGCTGATTTATCTAAAGCCGCTTTTTCATCTTCCGTTAGATCTAATTCGATGATCTGTTCAATTCCATTTCCACCTAGAATGGTCGGAACACCTAAGTAAATATCGTTGTATCCATATTCACCCTCTAAGTAAGCGATGGATGGTAGTACGCGGCGTTGGTCTTTTAGGATAGCCTCTGCCATAACTGTTAAAGATGCTGCAGGTGCATAATAGGCACTTCCATTACCTAAAAGGTTGACGATTTCACCACCACCAGTACGAGTGCGTTGTACAATTTCATCTAATCGATCCTTAGGTAGTAACTTTTCTAGCGGAATTCCACCCGCATAGGAGTACCGAATTAGTGGTACCATATCATCACCATGGCCGCCTAACACAAAACCAGTAATATCTTTAACGGATAAATTTAACTCCTTGGCAACAAATGTACGGAAACGAGCTGTGTCTAATACTCCTGATTGACCGATAACTCGTTCTTTCGGGAAGCCAGACTCTTTAAATACCGTATAGGTCATCGCATCAACAGGATTTGTTAGCACGATGATTATCGTATCTTTCGAGTACTTCACAATCTCTTGCGTGACAGATTTCATTATTTTAGCGTTGGTATTGACTAAGTCATCTCTACTCATGCCAGGCTTCCTAGCAATACCGGCCGTGATTATTACTAAATCTGAATCCCTCGTATCCTCATAATTAGACGTTCCGATAATATTCGCATCAAAACCTTGTACTGGGCTTGCTTCTAGCATATCAAGTGCTTTACCCTTTGTTGGATTCTCCATATTAGGTATATCTACTAGAACAATATCCCCAATCTCTTTTTGAGCAAGCATCAATGCGGTTGTCGTACCGGTAAATCCTGATCCTATTACTGATACTTTTTTGCGCTTGTTTCCCATTTGTTATGCCTCCTTGATGTTAACTAGTCCATGTTTTTAATTAATTCATTGGCAAACTCAGAACATTTCACTTCTGTAGCGCCTTCCATTAGACGAGCAAAGTCATAGGTTACAACTTTAGAAGCAATTGTTTTGTCCATTGCCTTCGTAATTAAATCAGCTGCTTCTCTCCATCCAAGATGTTCAAGCATTAATACACCAGAAAGAATAACAGAAGAAGGATTCACTTTATCTAAGCCAGCATATTTAGGTGCAGTACCATGTGTTGCCTCGAAAATAGCATGACCTGTATTATAGTTAATGTTTGCTCCAGGTGCAATCCCTATACCACCAACTTGTGCAGCAAGCGCATCAGAGATGTAATCTCCATTAAGGTTCATCGTTGCCACAACATCAAATTCTGTTGGACGAGTAAGAACTTGTTGTAAGAAGATATCCGCAATGGCATCTTTAACAATTATCTTACCTTGAGCAACTGCTTCATCTTGTGCTTTATTTGCAGCATCTTTACCTTGTTCTTCCACAATACGATCATATTGTGCCCATGTGAATACTTTATCACCGAACTCTTCTTCAGCAACTTCATATCCCCAACCTTTAAAGGCACCTTCCGTAAACTTCATGATATTACCTTTGTGAACTAATGTCACACTTTTACGTCCTTCATTTAAAGCATACTCGATAGCTGCACGTACAAGACGTTTTGTACCTTCCTCTGAAACTGGTTTAATACCAATACCAGATGTTTCAGGGAAGCGAATTTTATGTACTCCCATTTCATTTTTTAGGAAGTCAATTACTTTCTTCACTTCGTCAGAGCCCTTTTGCCATTCAATACCAGCATAAATATCTTCTGTGTTTTCACGGAAGATTACCATATCTACATCTTCAGGACGTTTAACTGGAGATGGCACTCCTTCGAAATAACGTACTGGACGTAGGCAAGTGAATAGATCTAGCTCTTGACGTAATGCAACGTTTAAAGAACGAATTCCTCCACCAATTGGTGTAGTAAGTGGACCTTTGATAGCAATTTTGTACTCATCAATTTTATCTAGAGTTTCTTGTGGTAACCATTCACCAGTTTTATTGAACGCTTTTTCACCAGCATAAACCTCTAACCATTCAATTTTCTTTGTACCATTATACGCTTTTTCTACTGCTGCTTCTAATACTCGACTAGCTGCTGCCCAAATATCAGGACCAGTACCGTCTCCTTCGATAAATGGAATGACAGGTTGGTTTGGTACATTTAATTTACCATTCTCTACTACAATTTTTTCTCCTTGTGTCATAAATAATTCCTCCTAGTTTTCTAGTAGCTTATCGGAATAATAGCCGGGGCTACCGGCTATTATTACTAACGAGATTCATAGTATATTGCTTAACGATTTTCAAGTGGGATATATTGTTGGGTATTCGGTCCCACATATTCTGCACGTGGACGAATTAAACGATTATTCGAATATTGTTCTAATATATGTGCAGCCCAACCAGATACACGGCTCATAGCGAAAATTGGTGTAAATAAATCATGATCAATCCCTAAACTATGATACATCGAAGCAGAATAGAAATCTACGTTTGCTGGTAAACCTTTTTCTTGTTTAATATAGTCCTCGATTGCTACAGACATATTATACCATTTTTCTTGACCAGTAAGGGCTGTCAATTCTTTAGACATCTTTTGTAGATGCTTAGCTCTAGGATCACCATTGCGATAAACACGGTGTCCCATACCCATGATTTTTTCTTTGTTTGCTAATTTTTCTTTAATATACGGGATAGCATTCTCTTCTGTACCGATTTCCGTTAGCATTTTCATCACACGCTCATTAGCCCCACCATGCAATGGACCTTTTAATGCGCCAATTGCAGCAGTAATACCAGAATACATATCAGATAGTGTTGCAACACAAACTCTAGCAGTGAATGTAGATGCATTGAGTTCGTGATCAGCATGTAATACTAACGCTTTATTAATTGCTTCGATTTCTATTTCATTTGGTTTTTCGCCATTTAACATATATAAAAAGTTTTCTGCATAGCTTACATCTTTTAATGGTTTAACAGGGTCTTTACCTTGTCTTATTCGCGAAAAAGCTGCCACGATTGTTGCAATCTTAGCTTGTATACGAACTGCCTTACGTCGATTAGCTTCTTCTTCCATTACATCTGCTTCTTCATCGTATAAACCTAGTAGGGAAATAGATGTTCTTAATGCTGCCATAGGATGTACTTTAGACAAATCATAAGAGCGCAAATGATCTAATACTGCTTCTGGAACTTCCATATTATCGGCAAGTTCTTTTTTAAAGGCTTCTAATTCAGCGATTGTCGGTAGTTTCAAATTCCATAATAAATAAACTACTTCTTCAAAGCTTGAATTCTCTGCTAAATCATCAATCTTGTAACCTACGTAAGTTAGTTGGTCATCAATGATAGAACTAATTGATGATTGTGTTGCTACAACCCCTTCAAGACCTTTCGTTGCTGTCATAGATAAAACCCTCTCCTTTTTCTATATTGTTCTAACATTAAGCGAAAAATAATGTTAAATTATTTAGACAATTCCCTAGTAAAACAATCGGATATTGTCATCCCCAAAACCAATTATAAAGTATTTTGAAAGCAATGTGAAATGAAACCGTTTAAATTTCTACAAATAATTATTATAAGAATATTGTTTACCTAATAACGACGATTATTGTAAAGCTTTCAGCAAACTACTCTGTTCCTTCGATAACGATTAATATTCTTAGTTTTTCTAACATATAGTTAGATAGATATATTTATATAAATGGGGTCGTTAAAATTGTACAAGCAATTATTGGATCCAATTCTCAGAGGAGTCTTTCTTCTAGCAATTCTGTTCATCATATTCTTTAGTATAAAAATGACGATTGGTTATATTTATCCCTTTTTAATAGCATTTATTATCGCAGCATTTCTTAGCCCATTGGTATCTTTCATTGAAGCCAAATGGAAGCTACCTAGAACCGTAGCAACCTTAGTCGTTATCATCACGATTTTTCTATTTTTTATTGGGATTGTTGCTGTGATTGTGAACGAGGTTATACAAGGTACCATTTATTTAATGGAAAAATTACCGATTTACTTCCAGTCATTTATTGAATTAATGGAAAATATGATCAATGATCGTATTTTACCACTCTATCAAACTATTGCTTCCTATTTTGAAGCATTAGATGAATCACAACAAACAGCGATTCAAGAAAATTTAGTAAATTTTCTCGAGAACCTAGCTAATAGTGGAACGATATTTCTTCAATCTATTCTTGTTCAAATCCCAGAAGTAGTCAGCAAATTTCCAGGTTCCTTGACTATTTTTATTTTTATTGTACTTGCAACCTTTATGATTGTAAACGATTGGCATAATATAACAAATCTATTAACGAAACTGCTTCCAACGAATATTCTTTCCTTTATCTATGATTTACAGAAAGGAATCAAAAAGGCTTTTACAGGGTATCTACGCGCACAATTTATTCTCATATTCATATCTGCTTTGATTATTTATATTGGATTACTCATTATTGGAAGTGAACATGCCTTAACGATTGCCGCCATTGCCGCACTTGTTGACTTACTTCCTGTCATTGGAACTGGGGTTATTTTTGTTCCATGGATTATATACGCTTTTTTAACCGGGGATTATTCAAATACTATACCGCTTAGTATTCTTTACATGACCGTTATTATTACAAGACAATTTATAGAACCTAAAATTCTATCAGCTAGTATCGGAATTAATCCATTGGTTAGCCTAATGATCTTGTTTGTCACGATACAAATTTGGGGCTTTGGTGGTGTATTATTTGCACCAATCATTTTGATTACAATATATGTGCTCTACCAATCTGGAATTTTCACGAAAATGATTCAATTTATAAAAGGATAGCTACTATCTTCGATTAATAATGATTGTCTTGTTATCAATTAGTTTTTTTATCAATCTACCGAGCATTAATTTAAAGTACTTTCTCGTTTGCGGTAACACTAAAATAAATCCTGCAATATCTGTTATAAAACCTGGGGAAAATAAAAATACTCCACCAATTAATATACATATACCATCTAATAGTTCTTTAGCCGGCACTTGACCATACTGCATGGAATATTGTGCGCGTTTCCAGGTTTCAAGACCTTCTCTTTTTGCTAGAGAGACACCAATAAATCCTGTTAATAAAATAATGACAACTACCCACCATGGGCCAATTAAGCTTCCAGCCCATACTAAAACACCTATTTCAGCAGCGGAAATAATCAAAAAAGCTAGCAATAACCATCTCATCCATATCTTCCTTTCGTATATTAAGATAGGAAAAAAGAGGATGGGACATAACTAAAAGAAATAAATGTAAAACCGAATGATACACGATACTAGCTCATCATTCGGTTTTTACTTTAAGATTAATCCTTATGTCCTAGCCTCTTTAATTTGTCCTATAGTACGCCAGCATGACCTCGGTAAATGTCACCCTTCGTACTGTCGATTGTGATATCTTCACCATCTTTAAGTAGATCGAATGCATTATCTACTCCTACGATAACCGGTATACCTAAGCTTAATCCTACTACAGCAGCATGGGAAGTAAGTCCACCTTCTAGTGTTATAATACCAGCAGCTTTTTCAATGGCAGGCATCATTTCACGATCTGTTCCGTAGGTTACGATGATATCACCTTCATGTACTTTTTGAAGTGCTTCTTCGGTATTTTTAACAATTACCGCTTTTCCATATGCACTTTTCTTTCCGATACCTTGTCCTTTTGCTACAACATCGCCAATAATATGGACTTTCATGATGTTTGTTGTGCCAGTCTCTCCAACCGGAACACCAGCCGTAATCACAACACGATCACCACGTTTTAATAGGTTAGCTTGTAGGCCAAGATCAATTGCAACGTCAAGCATTTCATCTGTAGAGCCGGCTTTTTCACCTGTAATTGGAAGAACTCCCCATACTAATGAAAGCTGACGATTAACACGGTCACTATACGTTACGGCAATAATCGGTGCTTTTGGTCGGTATTTAGCAATCATACGTGCCGTATGTCCACTTTCTGTAGGAGTAATAATTGCACTTACAGATAGATTCATTGCAGTATGCGTAACGGACTGACTAATAGCATCTGTTATCGTCATATCAACAGATTCACTACGATTTTTTAGAATTGATTGATGATCTAATGCTGTTTCTGTTTTCTCAGCAATGTTATTCATAGTTTGAACGGATTCAACTGGATAATTACCCGCCGCTGTTTCACCAGAAAGCATAATGGCATCCGTACCATCAAAGATGGCGTTTGCTACGTCTGATGCTTCTGCTCTTGTAGGACGTGGATTACGTTGCATGGAATCAAGCATTTGAGTAGCTGTAATAACAGGCTTTCCTGCCGTATTACATTTTCTAATTAATTTTTTCTGTACTAGAGGTACATCTTCAGCTGGAATTTCCACACCTAAATCCCCACGCGCTACCATTAGCCCATCACTAACTTCAAGGATGCTATCAATATTATCTACACCCTCTTGGTTTTCGATTTTAGGAATGATTTGAATATGAGCTGCATTGTGTTTTTCCAATAATTCTTTAATCTCAAGAATGTCAGAAGGTCTGCGAACAAAAGATGCTGCAATAAAATCTACATCTTGTTCGATACCAAATTCGATATCCTTCGCATCTTTATCCGTAATACCTGGTAGATTAACCGCTACATTTGGTACGTTTACACCTTTTTTATTTTTAATTAATCCAGAGTTAAGTGCTACAGTTTTTAATTCTTTATTTTGGCGGTCGATTTCCTCTACTTGTAATTCAATAAGACCATCATCTAATAAAATTTTGGAACCAACCTGAACATCATCAATTAAACCTGGGTACGTAATAGAAAAGCGCTCCGCTGTTCCTTCTACCTCGTTCATCGAAATATACACTGTATTTCCTTGAACTAATTCTGCTTGGCCATCTTTAAATGTACCTGTTCTTATTTCAGGTCCTTTCGTATCTAATAGAATAGCAACCGTTTTACCAGTTTGTTTGGCAGCTTCTCTAATATTTTTTATACGTGCACCATGTTCTTCATAATCCCCGTGGGAAAAGTTCAGACGAGCAACATTCATCCCAGCATTAATTAACTCTACTAATGTTTCGACAGATTCGGAAGCTGGTCCGATTGTACATACTATTTTTGTTCTTCTCATTTTAAAATCCTCCTACTAATTATATCGATAATTCCTTCGATAATTGATACATTTCTTCGTCAATGGAGTGTGTCTCTTTTAAGATTTCGGTAATATCATGATCGACTAGTTTGTTATTTTGAATACCAACCATTCTACCTGCTTTACCGTCTAGCAATAATTCTACTGCTTTAGCACCTAACCGACTTGCTAGTACTCGGTCATTCGCTGTTGGGGAACCACCACGTTGAATATGACCAAGAACCGTTACTCTCGTTTCTAGGTTAGTTTCCTTTTTAATCTGCTCACTGTAATCAAACGCACTACCTACACCTTCAGCTACAATTATAATACTATGTCTCTTACCGCGTTCTACACCGCGTTTCAAACGGGAAATAACTTCCTTTAGGTCATCTTTTTTCTCTGGGATTAAGATACTTTCTGCTCCATCTGCTAGACCAGCCCATAGAGCTAAATCACCAGCATCTCTCCCCATTACCTCAACAACATATGTACGTTCATGAGAAGTAGCAGTATCACGAATTTTATCAATTGCTTCAATAATGGTATTAAGTGCTGTGTCGAAGCCAATCGTAAAATCAGTTCCTGGAATATCATTATCAATCGTACCTGGAACACCGATACACGGATAACCTTTTTCCGTTAACTTTTGCGCCCCACGAAAACTTCCGTCTCCACCGATCACAATTAAGCCTTCAATACCAAACTTTTTAAGTTGCTCAATACCTTTCCTTTGGCCTTCTTCCGTTTTAAACTCAAGGCTTCTTGCTGTATAGAGTGTTGTACCACCACGTTGAATAATATCACCAACCGATCCAACATCCATCTTTTCAATGTTACCTTCGATTAACCCTTGATAGCCATTCTTAATTCCATATATCTCAACACCATGGTAAATACATTTACGTACAACAGCACGGATGGCTGCATTCATACCAGGTGCATCTCCCCCACTAGTTAATACTCCAAGTCTTTTCATATTTTCCACCTCTACTTATATTGTCACTTTTAGTATGCGCTTGAAAACTCGAATTAGTACGGTTAGATTAGAGTGAAAAGATCCAGCTGATCTGCTTGCCTCATTTAAAAGATACGGCTAAAATCCTAAAATATCAATTAAAAACACCGAAATTTACAAGTTATTTTAAATATGCTTTACTTAATGTTTCCATACGCTTCAATAAGTAAAACACATTACAAATACGTTATACTAATCACCAACAATAAAAAAGGATGTCTCCGATTTAATGGTTACCCACAAATCGAGACAGCCTTTATTTTACTGTTCCGTAAATTCGCCAATTTGTTTATATTTTTCCCATCGTTGTTCTAATAATTCATCCTTTGATAAATCTTTAAGTTCTTGAAGGGATTTTTCTATAACAACATCCATATTCCGAGCTTGCTGTTTTATATCACGGTGTGCGCCACCTTTTGGTTCCACTATAATTTCATCAATAATACCTAACTTATACAAATCAGGCGCGGTAATTCTCATCGACTCAGCAGCCTTTTGTGCGAGTCCTGCATCTTTCCAAAGTAATGCAGCAGCACCTTCAGGAGAAATAACGGAGTATGTAGAGTTCTCCAGCATATGAATTCTATCACCTACTCCAAGCGCTAACGCACCACCACTACCACCTTCACCAATCACAATACAAATAATTGGAACGGTAATGCCAGCCATTTCCATTAAGTTACGTGCAATGGCTTCACTTTGACCACGTTCTTCTGCTGCCTTTCCTGGATAGGCTCCCTTTGTATCAATAAAGCAGATAATCGGACGATTAAATTTCTCTGCTTGCTTCATATGGCGTAGTGCTTTTCGATAGCCCTCTGGATGCGGCATCCCGAAGTTTCTACGAATATTCTCTTTCGTATCCTTCCCGCGCTGATGACCTATTACTGTAATAGGAGTGTCTTTGTAATAAGCAATTCCAGATACAATTGCCTCATCATCCCCATAAGTACGATCCCCATGAAACTCTAGAAATTTCGTAAACAATTCGGCAATATAATCAAGAGTTGTAGGTCGCTCTTGATGTCTAGCCATTTGAACGCGTTGCCAAGGCTTTAAATTACCGTAAATGTCATTTTCTAAATCGGCTAATCGTT
Organism: Ornithinibacillus proteolyticus; assembly: GCF_039581225.1. Lineage (NCBI taxonomy): Bacteria > Bacillati > Bacillota > Bacilli > Caryophanales > Bacillaceae > Ornithinibacillus > Ornithinibacillus proteolyticus. Next base: position 23,772 of record NZ_JBCPXV010000029.1, read on the forward strand.
TCTCTAGCGTGGAAATCTCCTCTGTTAAATCGATATCGCTCTCACTTGTAAATTTCTTAAGCTCTGCAATCTTTTCCTTTAAATTCACAATTGGTTTTTCAAAATCTAGTATTTGCTTCATTTAGGAGTCCCACCCTTCTGATGCATCTTTAGAAGTGTTCCTAATACATATTTCATGTCCTGACGATGGATAACTTGATCTAACTGACCATGTTTAAGTTGAAACTCTGCTGTCTGAAAATCATCTGGTAATTTTTCACGAATTGTCTGCTCAATAATACGACGACCAGCAAAGCCTATTAAAGCACCTGGCTCAGCAAAATTATAGTCTCCTAACGATGCAAAGCTAGCAGAAACCCCTCCTGTTGTTGGATGAGTCATGACAGAAATCATTAAGCCACCTGATTTCGAAAAACGACTGATGGCTACAGAAGTTTTGGTCATTTGCATTAAGCTTAAAACACCCTCCTGCATTCTTGCACCACCAGAAGCTGTAAATATGATAAACGGTAGTGATTCATTCTTCGCATTTTCAATAGCTCTAGCAATCTTTTCACCTACTACAGAGCCCATGCTACCCATTCTGAATCTAGCATCCATTACAGCAAATGCAGTAGCTTGTCCGTCAATGGTTCCTTTACCAGTCACAACCGCTTCATTTAATCCTGTTTTAGACCGGTCACTTTCCATTTTTTTCTCATAATCTGGAAAATCTAATGGATTGGCCGTAATCATTCCTTGATCCCATTCTACAAATGAGTCTGCATCAAATAAACTATCGATACGCTCCCAGGCATTCAATTGATGATGGTGTCCACAATTAGGACATACATTTAAATTGTTATATAACTCTTTACGATAGAAAATTTTATAACAATTTTCACATTTTTTCATAAGTCCCTCAGGAATATCTACTTTTGATTGCTCACTTGGAATAGAAGCATATTTCTTCTTTTTATTAAAAAGATCTTTGAGCAAAGTAAGTCCCCCTTTATCATTAAACCTTCCAAACCTTAAACAGGTAATATTATTCAAATTAATAGAACTACATATTATCATACTATACAGCAAGTCTACCCTAAAAAGGTGTCATTAATTGTCGTACATAAATAAAAAAATAGATGATTACATAAAATCGTATTCCTTCACTTCTTTAAATAGACTTTCTATAGCTGAATAGTTTTTCGTTTTATAAGCATTAATCAAATTACAATAAAGATCCTTTGAATAATTCCCTGTAAAACTCTTCGAATATTCATCAATTAATCCCCATATACGCATCAACAATTGATTATTAGTTAACTCCATCAAGTAACAGAAAAAGGCAAAGTGTTTTTCCTTAGAATCCAAAGAGGGATTATCGATCATTACGCTTAAAGTATTTATTTTCTCCTCGTCCATATGCAAATAAGCAAGCTTAGCCGCTTCCTTTTCCAATAGCATTTTTACAAGTAAAAGTTCTTCTTTGGTCGTTTGCTTCAAAATAAATGATGATAATAATTCAACGGTTTGATAAGGTCTATATTTGCTCAAAAAAGTACCTTCACCACGCCTCGTTTCTATTACACCGATTAATTCCATAGCGCGTAAGGCTTCTCGGATAGAAGACCGACCAGCTTGTAGTTTTTCCGATAATTCTCTTTCAGAAGGTAGCTTATCACCAGGCTTTAAATCGTTCTCAACAATGAAATTTTGAATCTCATCTAAAACACCATGGTATACCTTTCGATTTGGTAACATGGACACCCATGTTTCACCCCTTTTTTGATAAACTTATGGAAACCTACAGCTTATATTTTAACTAATCGTCTCGTCTTTTCTGCAATCTCTTCCGGGTCAACTTGTATACGCGCAACGCCAGAATCCATTGCTGCTTTTGCTACCTCTTTGGCAACTAATGGTGCTACTCTTGCATCAAAAGGAGCAGGAATAACATAATCCTCATTTAATTCTTCGTTAGAAATTAAGGAAGCTATTGCCTCTGCTGCTGCAATTTTCATTTTTTCATTAATTCTAGTAGCTCGTACATCTAGCGCACCACGGAATATCCCTGGAAAGGCAAGAACATTATTTACTTGGTTAGGAAAGTCAGATCTTCCTGTTCCAATTACTTTTGCTCCAGCTTCCTTCGCATCCTCCGGTAATATTTCCGGATCTGGATTTGCCATAGCAAAGATAATAGGGTCAGTATTCATCTTACGAACCATATCTTGTGTCAATGCGCCACCTACGGAAACTCCGATAAAGACATCCGCACCTTCAACCATTTCTTCCAAAGAACCTTCTTTTTTATCCATGTTGGTTATTTTCGCAACCGCATCTTTCACGTCGTTCATTCCGTAAGAACGCCCTTCAAAAATAGCACCACGTGAGTCACACATAATCATATCTCTAACCCCAAAGTGGTATAACAATTTCACTATCGCAATACCTGCAGCACCTGCGCCATTTGCTACTACTTTGATTTCAGAAAAGTTCTTACCAACTAGTTTTAATGCATTAATTAGCCCTGCAACTGTAACGATTGCGGTACCATGTTGGTCGTCATGAAAGATTGGGATATTGGTTTCTTTTCTTAGTCTATCTTCAATAATAAAGCAGTTCGGTGCTGCAATATCCTCTAAATTAACCCCACCAAAGGTTGGCTCCATTAATTTTACAGTTTTGACTATATCATCTACATCGTGTGTATCTAAGCAAATTGGGAATGAGTCTACTCCAGCAAAGCTTTTAAATAACACGGCTTTACCTTCCATAACTGGTAGTGCCGCTTCAGGACCAATATTACCTAATCCTAATACGGCAGAACCATCGCTTACAACTGCAACCATATTCCCTTTCATTGTATAGTCATAAACTGTTTCTTTTCGATCATGAATTTCCTTACACGGCTCAGCAACTCCTGGTGAATAAGCTAGACTTAGTTCTGTTGCATTCGTTACAGGTATTTTAGAAACTGTCTCTAGCTTACCTTTGTTCTCTTTGTGTAATTGCAGTGCCTCATCTCTTAAGTTCACAATTATTTCGCTCCTTTATACCGCTTCAAGTGGTCTGACCACTCAACTATTACATTATAACAAAATCTTATACACTGTAAAGTTTCGAATATTTACTGCTTGCTGTATACAACATTTGCTTCCCCAAAGAAATCATGCAGTGCTCGTAACGTATTCTTATTTACATCTAAGAAGTAGTCTTTGGCTAATTGATAGGTTTTCTTTTGTTCTTCATGGTAAACAATAATCGGTGTTGATCCAGGGTATATTTTTGCTATTTGTTCAATAACGTCTAGTGCATCCTTATTAGTTTGCTCTGTTGTTTTAATAAACAGTCTTGATTTTAATGGTTGGGATAATTTTCCTTCTGCAAATGGTTCAATAGTGGAAAGGAGCCATTGTTTTTTTCCATTTCGGGTTTCCACCTTACCAGAAATATATACTAACGCTTCTTCTTCTATAAATCGGCCACTCATCCGATATAATTCCGGAAAGACAACCGCATCCATATCATCTGTATCATCAGTTATTGTAATGAAAGCCATTGGCTCTCCACGTTTTGTACGGATTGTTTTAATCGCTTGAATAATGACCGCACTTTTTACTTGTTTATTGCCTTCAAGCTCTTGGGAATGTTGCAGTGTGACATATCCATTCCCCCGTAACATTTCACGGTACTGGATTAATGGGTGACTGGAAATATAGATTCCCAGTAGCTCCTTCTCATCTGACAGCTTCTTAATTTGGCTAAAGTCTTCAATTTCGACATAATTAGGTTCCAGGTCTAATTGTTCCTGGAACAAGCTTGGCTGATCGGTGAATTCTCGGAACAACTCGGCAGACTCAATTGCTTGGTCAATCGTTGCTAATAGACTTGCTCGATTCGGATACACTTCATCAAAGGCACCTGCTAATATTAACGATTCCAATGTTGCACGATTAACAACTTTAGGGGTAATCCGTAAACAAAAATCAAATAAGTTCTTAAAGGCACCAGCTTGCTTCCTTGCTTGAATTATTTCTTGTACCGCCTGGATTCCAACACCCTTGATAGATTGCAGCCCCATTCTTACACCATCTTTTTCTACTGTGAACCGCCCAAAGCTCTGATTAATCGATGGTACACCTATGGTTATCCCTAGCTCTTTCATCTCTTTCATATAAATATGAATTTTATCATGCTGATTACCAATAGATGTCAATAGTTCCGCATAAAAATGCTTCGGATAATGGGCTTTTAAATAGGCTAATTGATACGATATTTTACTGTATGCAACAGCGTGGCTTTTCGGAAATCCATAATTTGAAAACTTTACAATCCATTTAAAGATTTCCTCACCAATCTGCTTACTATACCCATTCTTTATACATCCACGAATAAATGCTACTTCTTGTTCATCCATTATATCCTGTTTCTTTTTACTAACAGCACGCCTTAGTACATCCGCTTCACCTAATGAAAAGCCTGCAATCCGATGGGCAATTTGCATGATTTGCTCTTGATAAATTAAAACACCGTACGTACTCTTCAATATAGGCTCTAAATCTGGATGTGGATAGGTTGTTTTTTTACGTCCGTGCTTCCGTTCTATATAGGTTGGGATAAAATCCATCGGTCCTGGACGGTACAACGCATTAACCGCTACAATATCATCAAATGTACTTGGTTTTAACTGCTCTAGAACCTGCTTCATTCCGTCTGATTCTAATTGGAAAATACCATTCGTCTTTCCACGCTTTAACAGCTGGAAGGTTTGAGCATCATGTTCTGGTATGGTATCTAGACGGAAGTTCTTATCCTCTTTATACTGAATAGATTTGACGATTCGTTCAATCAAGGTTAAATTCCTCAATCCTAAAAAGTCCATCTTAAGCAGTCCTAATGACTCTAAATCTCCCATTGGATATTGCGTGAGCGCCGTATTTGTTGTACCTACTGTTAATGGTACATGCTCCACAAGTGGTTGGTCACTAATAACCACCCCTGCCGCATGGGTAGAGGTATGTCTTGGGAGCCCTTCTAAAACAGTCGCAATTCTAAATAATTCCTTTAGACTATCGGATTGCTGTACATAATTCGTTAATTCCTTTGAATTCTTAATCATATGTACTAATGAACCCGAAGCCTGACTAGGGATTTGTTTTAAAACAAAAGAAATATCTTGTTGATTAATTGCCATTGTCTTTCCAAGCTCACGAATTAAAGAACGTGCTGCAAAAGTTCCAAACGTTATAATCTGAGCCACATGTTCTGCTCCATATTTCTCCCGAACATAGGCAATTACCTCATCACGTCGTAAATCAGAGAAATCAATATCTATATCTGGCATGGTAATTCGCTCCGGATTTAAGAAACGTTCAAAGAGCAAATTATATTGGATTGGATCAACATCTGTGATACCTAAAGAATAAGCAACTAAGGAACCAGCTGACGAACCACGACCTGGTCCAACCATAATATGCTGTTCCTTCGCGTATTGAATAAAATCCCAAACGATTAGGAAATAATCACTGAACTCCATCTTCTTAATAATCGATAGTTCATGTTTTAACCTTGCTTTTATTTGCTCTGTCACATTGGAATAGCGATTTGGAAGATTAGCCCAACAAACCTGTTCTAAGTATTCTTGTGCAGTAGTTCCCTCTGGTACCGGATAGGCTGGAATCATCCTTGCCTCAAAATTAAATGTAACATGACATCGATCTTCAATTCGTTTCGTTTCCTCCAAGACCTCTGGCCACTCAGCAAATAATTGCTTCATTTCAGCTATAGATCGCAAATGATGGTTTCGCATCGATACAGCCGCTTCCTGTACAGACCAGTTTTTCCCTTGTTTCATTGCCTGTAAACAATCAAAGGCATAGGCATCTTTTTCTTGTAAATACCGAACATCATTAATTGCTACTACTTTCGTATTGAATCGCTCAGTGTAGGCGCGAACTAACATATTCAACTGCTTATCAAGTTCGGAGCCATAGTCTCCCACACCTAAGTAGAAGTCTTCCGCTCCAACATTCGACTTCCAAAATGTAACATACTGCTCTACTTGATCATAGGAACCATTTCGAATTAATTGCTCTACCTTACTGGAATGGACCGGTACAATGACAATTAATTCCTCTAAATATTCAACAAGCATTGTTTGATTAATTGGATTTTGCTCATCTCGTTGAATGAAAGTACTTAATCTCGTTAAATTTCGATAGCCTGTATTATTTTTTGCTAATAATAGGATATCCATCGGTTTATCATCTTCTGCTACAGTTACGGTCATTCCGATAATAGGTTTGATCCCATGTTTTACACATTGCTTATAAAACGGAATAACCCCATGTAAGACATTCTCATCTGTTAGTGCTAAAGCTTTCAAATCCAACTGTAGCGCTTTTCTGATCAGTCTATCTACCGTAATTGTGCTATTAAAAAAACTATATCCAGTTTTAATTTGTAAATGTGTAAATGACATACTAACCCGCCTCAACTTTCTCTAAATCTATTATAGCCAATTTCAATCTGTTCGTATATCAACAAACATAACCCGTCCTTATCTCTCATAGAATATATAGAACGTAACTTTTAACTTAAGGGGTAACCAAAATGGAAGAACGTTTTTTCGAACAATTTATTCAATGTTTCTTCATCGCTTTCGGTGTCCTAATTGGCGGAACACTTATTGGTGGCATTGGTGCATTCGCTACTGGAGAAGCACCATTTACAGGAATGGCTCGGATTGCTCGTAAGCTTGGAATTTGGGCTATCGTTGCTGCAATTGGTGGAACATTTGACGCTATTGAGAACTTACAAAAGGGATTTTTAGAAGGTCCTTTTATTGAAGTATTAAAACAAGGTCTGCTAATCTTATCGGCAATGGGAGGAGCAAAAACTGCTATGATTATTATAGAGTGGCTCATCCAGGAGGATATTACGTAATGCATATTCCTAGATACCATAAAAAGCCAACTTGGCAGCGTTTCTTAGTTGGGATGTTTTTAGGAGGTCTTATTTCTTATTGGATGGTAATCTTCATGTATGGAACCATGTATGAGAAATTAATTATAGAAAACAGTAATCTTAAGGAGCAACTACAAGATGCAGAAAATAGAATAGAAGTATTAGAAAATGATAAAAAGGAGTTAAATGAAAAATCCAAACAAAAAATTACGATAGAAGAAATCAACCTGGAAATACTAAATGCCGAAGAACTAAAAATTGATAGATTGCTTCAAAATCAATTGGAAAGTCTCGTAAAGGAGGAAATTAAAGGTATTATCGGAAAGGATTTATTAACCATTGCCGATAGTGACTCCTTATTATTTTCTTCGATTGAGAATAAAACCTTTAAAGTGGATGATTTCACCTATAACCTCGAGATTAAACGATTAATCATTGCACCTACCGTTCGAATAATGGCCAATGCTAAAATCTCAAATTAACACATGGATACAAACACCTTACCCACATCTATTTCATATGGTTAAAGGGTAAGGTTTTTTGGTGAACTATGTGAACATTTCATGAAAAGGGAGGCATAGTAGTAGGAATTTCAACACTTTTCGAGTAAAATAAGAATAAAGATGAATATCCATTCATAAATTTGAGAAAGGGGAGGAATTCTCATGTTGATTATGAATGAAAGACGAATTCGTGACCGAAAAATTAATCAGCTTCGTAATGGGCGTACCGCATATGCAGAATCAAAAGAAGTTATTCGCCTAATTAAAAGAGATATAGAGAAATATGGACTAGATGTCTACTATGATGAAACACCTTCTGGATGCTGGTTTATTCCAGTAACAAAGAGTAAAAGTAGTTAATCGTGCTGATTTCAATTAAGAAATCAGCACTTTTTTGTAGAACAACGAACAGCTCTAACCTTATTGATTAAATTGCTTTATTACTTCTTGTAAATCCTTTACCACATTCTCCGCTTCATCCCACGAATAAACGGAAGCTCCAGATGCTAATGGGTGCCCGCCCCCGTTGTATTTCGCTGCTACTTCATTAATTACCGGCCCTTTTGAACGGAGGCGCACTCGAATTTGTTCCTCTTCTTCGATGAAAAATACCCATGTAACGATTCCTTCGATTTCCCCTAACGTTCCAACTAACTGCCCTGTCTCTAGTGGACTGACATGGAATTTGTCTAAGACATCTTTTGTCAATTTCACAACACTAAGACCATCTTTATCTAATGTAAAGTTTTGCAGAATATATCCTCGCATTCTAGCAATATGATCCTTAACATTGTAAATCCCATCATATAGCTTCGTTCGATCAAAATCATATGTGACTAAGTCTGCTGCATATTGTAATGTTTTCTTCGTTGTACTTGGATACAAAAATCGTCCTGTATCTCCGACAATACCTCCATAAAGCAATCTTGCTGCTGCAGTCGTTAAGGTTAGACCTTTCGCATGAAGGTAGAATTCATAGATCATCTCACTCGTTGAACTAGCCGTTGTGTCCACCCAACTCAAATCACCATAAGGATCGACATTAGGATGATGATCAATTTTAATTACTTTCTTACCTAGATGATACCTAGAATCATCAATCCTCCCCGTATTTGCAGTATCACAAATAATAACTAATGCATCCTCATATACTTGATCATCAATCTGTTCCATCTCAACCATGAACGTTAAGGAAGGATCATCCTCCCCCACTACATACACATTCTTTTCTGGATAGGATGCTTTAATGAGTTCACGTAGTCCTGCTTGAGAACCTAACGCATCTGGATCTGGCCGAACATGGCGATGAATAATTATCGTATTAAATTCTTCAATGGCTTGTTGAATCGCTTGTATTGACATCATATTCTCCTTACTGTTCAAAATATTATCACATAATAACTAGCCTTTCGTCCTCATATAGTGCTACAATATGTCATGTATGAATTTAAGCTAGTTTATTAGGAGTAGATTATATGTTAATTATTTTTCCAATCGTTATTGTCCTATCCGCTGTTATGTACATCTATTATAAAGTAGCTATACTGAAAACCAAGAACGGATTAACACAACGGTACTTTAATGCGAAATCCAGAATTTGTCTTGGGTTATTCATTTTTACATTTGGAATTAATCAATATATATTTTATCAAACTAAAATATCACTTTATATTGGCATTCTATTTATTATACTTGGTGTAATGCAATTAATTAGAGGAATAAGGGAAACAAAGCATTATCGTAATGAATGGAAACGATTAAACCCAGCTGACTAGTTCTAACTAGCCAGCTTTTTTGTTATCGATCCATTATTTGTGCCATTAATAACGCTTTTCCGACTAACTTCTTCTCATTAAATACTTCTACATCTATCTTAGCATAAATTCTTCCTGCCTCAATAATTGTTGGTTTAATAACGAGCTGGGAATCAATTGGAACTGGCTTCATGAAATACACCGTAATGTTTTCCACAACTAAATCCCCTTTTTTTAGCTGAAGAAGTAGCCTGCTACTAGCTTCTGTTACAAGCGAGGTAAATACGCCTGGTGATAAGGTCCCTAATTGATTGGTCATTTGAGGAATTACTTTAGCCTCGAAAGTAGTCTTATCCCCTTCATCAGACGCTATATTATTTTTTACAATATCATCAATTGTTTCCCCTATTTGAGGTTGACGTTGAATTTGCTGCAGGGCTTTTAGGACATCTTGTCTCGAGATGATTCCTTTCAACGTAGAGGACTCATCCACAACCGGCACAACCTCTATCCCCTCCCATACCATCATGTGCGCAACTGATGCTAAGGAGGTTTTCGATTGCACAACGATAGGATTCCTCGTCATCACCCTATCGATTGGAAAGTCGCTTTCCTTCCCAATAATATCCTTAGACGTGACCATACCAACTACTCGATTCTTTCCATCTAGTACAGGGAACCTAGAATGGGTTGATTGCTCATTCAGCTCATACCATGCCTTTACGGTATCCGTTGTCATTAAGTAGTGGGCATGTTCTACTGGTGTACAAATATCACCAACTAGGACAATTTCTTTCTTAATTAACTGGTCATAAATGGCCCGATTAATCATTGCTGCTACGGTAAAGGTGTCATAGCTTGTAGAAATAATCGGCAAATGCATTTCATCTGCTAGCCGCTTTATGTAATCCTCTGTATCAAATCCTCCCGTTATCAGTACGGCAGCACCCTCATTAAGCGCTAGCTCATGCGCCTTTACTCGGTTTCCGACAATGAGTAATGAACCTGCCTCTGTATAACGCATCATCGCATCTAATTGCATGGCTCCAATAACGAACTTATTCAGTGTCTTATGAAGTCCTTCTCGACCACCAAGTACTTGTCCATCCACAATATTGATTACTTCAGCGAATGTTAACTTTTCAAAGTTCTCTTTTTTCTTACGCTCAATACGAATCGTACCTACACGCTCAATCGTGCTAACTAACCCGATATTTTCAGCTTCTTTTATCGCCCGGTAGGCTGTTCCTTCACTTACATTCAAATGTTTCGCAATTTGTCTAACGGAAATTTTACTTCCAACAGGTAGCGAAATAATATGTTGAATAATTTGCTCATGTTTAGTGGCCACTTTGGTTCACCGACTTTCAACTGTACTAGTCACATTTTGTAACTTTATTATACAGATGAATAGCGTCATGCTCAATGTTTAACCATCTGTCTGTCTAACTTTGTCATATTCCTGTTCCATTACAGGTGGTTCGGACATCTTAAATATAGTAGCTAGGTTAGCTCCAAATACGAGTACAAAAAACACAAGCCAGCAGCCCCAGAATAGCATTTCAAGCTGTGATGAGGACTGTGGAATTAATGGCCACGCAAAGTATAAGAAAAATGCGGCCAGAAGTAATCGTAAAAATGCATAATGTCTCATACGAGTTCCCCCTTTCTATAATCAGTCTATGAAGAGGACTTGGTCAACAGAACCATGCCAGCCTATCCATACATTCTTATATATCGAATTTGTGGTTACATAAAAAATCGGTAGACAAAAAAATCCTTTACCACCGAAATAGTCTTCGAATAGTAAAGGATTTTTTTATCGTACAATATATTTATAGAACATATCCCTATTGTTCACTCAATGGTTTCTTCATGATGATTGGTTGACCAGTTGGAGCGGTGTTCCCATATTCTTTTTCAATTCCTTCTACCGAGATAGGTCCTTCGACAAATTGCATTTCCCCATAGCTCAAATTTGCTCCCCCACTCATGTTGTATACCTTACATATAACCGTACCCTTTATTGTTCCATTGGTATGTTCAAACACTGCATTCGGAGCTAATATTAATGGAGACGTCGCCCAGCTTCCCCCGCTAACCTTAAAGCTTGTCCCACCGGTAAATATGTTCCCTTTTATTCCTCCTCCAGCTCCAAGATCTATATTGGCATCCTCAGCATATAACGAGCCATATATTTTTTGGGCTCCCCCTAACGTAAACTGCTTAGGATTGGATGGATTGTCCGATCCAGATAAAAATATATTTACCTGATTAACATCGCCTTGATTATTGATCGTACTTCCGCTTCCCATGACAATATGATTCGTATAAATCGTCAGTTTTCCAGTTCCCAATAGTTGAATATGCCCATTGATGACATTTAAATTATCCACTACTATTTCCTTATCCGTATTTCCAACATTGATAGTAAGTGTCCTGTTACTGCCAAGTCTAATTTCATCAAATGTTTCAGAAGTCGTTAAATCATACGTCCCATCCTGATACCATTCCTGTACAATTATCGAACGCTCCGGACTAATTGGATAATGAGGAATATCTGGAAATCGAGGTAAGCTAGGCAAGGTAGCATCTAAGTCCGCTCCAGTTGCATCTGGGAAGGAAGTCATCCAATCGGGTTTATAGATAGCATGATGCTCACTTCCGTAAGGCACATAAATGCTACCATTTACACTCCCGCCACCTGAGGCAGTTACACTATGAGCACCTGTTCTAAGTGTTCCTATATCTCCTTCGATTCGTCCGTTTGGTATATCGATTGTCTCACTTACTAATAACGCCCAATTAGGAATTATACTTTTGCCTGAGCTTTTTGGTACCCATTCAATGGTGAAGCCTTGCTGTAATACCCGCTTTTTATCACTAATATAGCCTGTTGATGTCATACGAAATTCTCTTGGGTTAGTTTCATTCAATTGTTCTATCTTTATTGCGGCCTTCGGTATTTCACCAAATACTGGTTCAAAATCGGTATAATCCTGCTGATCACCAACTATTCTAGTATGTAAGGTGGTGAAAAAGGTATTTTCATCATCTGTATTTTCGTATATTTCCCGTATGGCAGCTTCCGTTTTTGCTAGCTCGACATGTAATCCTGCTTCTGCTATATAATAAGCCGATTGATCTTGTCGTTCTGTCTGAGAAGTATGTAGTGAAGTAGTCGTTATCCCGATAATCGATACACTTAGGATCGAAATTAATACGATAACTAGTAAAACACCAACTAATGTGAATCCATTTTCCTGTGGAAACTTATTTGGTAGCTTCTTCAATCTAGTCACTTCCCCTTACGATTATTTCCGTATCAACACCCTTACCAGATTCCGTATTAATTCTCAGTATAAATTTTTCATTTTCAAATTCATCTTTGATGACATCTACATAAAAATCGCGAATATTAGATACAAATGATACGTCATTTTTAACTAGTAATCCGTCCTCTCGATGAAATACATAGGCTGTGTCATCATTTATTGTAAATGATGTATGATCAGGGGATACCTCTATATTCCCTGCCATCCTTACTTCTTTCGTGATGACTTTAGACGCGTACGTCATCGAAAATAACTTACCCGTTTCACTGGATTGATCTGTATACTGATTCTGGACTGTTAGGAGGATACTAGTAAGAATAATCATGATGAAGCTACTAATTGCTAACACTACTAGCAATTCAGCCAAAGTCATTCCTTTGTCATTAACTAGATTATTCTTCATAGTCTTCTTCTCCCCACACCACTACACTTTCCATTTTAGCTTGAAGGTTGTCTTCCTCTTCTTCAAACACTTCCACTATGACTCGAGTCATATTAGCTTCGACTTCATCACGATGCAGTCTTACATGGATGATATAGTTAGAACCATCCAATTCCTTCGTAAAGACCGTCCATTCTTCCGATTCCTTCAACCATACATAACCTAGATCGGTTATCGCATTCTCTCTTTGGCTAAATTTCGTACTTGAACTCGCCGAATAAAGGTTTTCCATTTCAGCTTGTGCTATATAAGTGGCATCTATAATCGTTTCAGATGTAGTAGTCATAGTAGCGGATTGAACGAAAAACGTGATAAAGGTTGTTAATATTAAGGTAATTAACACAAACGACACTAAGAGTTCCACAAGTGTTAAACCAGATTCATTACGATACCAATCGTTCAAGCATTTCATTACATTCAACCCCTACTACCAATGATTAGTTTAATAAGCACACTACCAAATGATTAGTCCTGATAGTAAAATGTCGTAATCGTTACATTTGCTGTGATTGTTTGAAAAGAATCTCCTTCTAAAAGTAATTCTCTTTCTGCTGGTTTTTGAAAATGAAGCGAGCTTACCGTCATAAACCGTTCTTGTTTTTCAATCTGGTTTAGAAATAGTTGGAAGTGCTCATAGTCAGGTGAATTTACAGCCATACTGACAGATATGACTTCTACATTATCTGGCTTGTTTGCAAAATCCATAACGCTTTCTACTTGCTCCAATCCCTCTTGTTCCTCATCTTGATTTTCAGGTTCAGATTCAGATTCAACTTCATCCTCCACATCTGTTCGCAGCGGTTCACTTCCACCATAAGTAAAGTTAATATTGTCTATTCTACTATCACTAATAAATTCAATCTCCTGTAGAGTAAGAATAAGCTTCTCTAATTCGGGATCCTGTGGTAATTTTTCCGCTTGCATATATGGCTCTACCCCAGCTTGATTTCCTTCTTCTAGCTTCATCACTTCTGATTGCAGAGTAGAAACTTCCTTTTCTACAAGTTCCATATTATTCTCTTTTGATTTCAATTCCTGATCCATAGGTAAATAGAAAAAGAAATAGACTACAGTCAATAAGATAAATAATAACGCTAATAGTAGAAGAAATGATTGTTTATTTTCATGAAATAAGCTATTCATTTCCTTCTACCTCCTCTTTCATATATCGTTGGTCAACATCAATCGTATAATTTACTGTGTACCGTGGGATTAACTCATACATATCTGTTCTATCTTGATAAGAGGTTATGTCAAAGGTATTCATTTGATTGACTTTCACATCTGTAATAAATGGCGAGGCATTTAGCTCTGAAAAATATGCAGCCACATCACTCATTGTCTCCAGTTGTGTTTCAATTGTCACGGATTGATAGTTATAAGTATAGCTACTTAAATAGCCACTTTCTGGAAGTAAGGCTATTAATTCATCAATAAACCGAGAAGTTGGTATGATCTGGTGCTCCGCATACGCCATTGCCTGTCCATATGTATCCTTATCATTGCTTTCCTTTAGACTCGTAACTTGCTCCAGTAGCATCGTTTTTTCCTCGTTTACTTCTGCTAAATTCTGCTCGATTTCTCCTAACGCATGTTTCGTAGTAAAAAACGAATAGATAAAAACGAGAAGCAATAGTAAAAATAACAATAATCCACTAACAAATAATAGGTATAATGCAGAATTCTGCCTTTCTATTTTAGGTAATAAATCTACTTCGGGAAGCATCTATGCCCCTCCTTTAAGCGCTAAACCGAGTGCGGGAATAAATTGTGGTTCAATTTCCTTATCTGACTTCTGCGAGACGACTCCTTTTAACCTATTCGTCGGTATTTCGAAGCGATCATTCACTTTTTGATAGAATACTGGTAAATATGGATTATCCCCTATAATAATCAATTCATCTATCTTCTCTTCCCCTTTTTTCATAGAAAATTGGTAGAAGTTCATAATGCGCTCTAATTCAATCACTTGATTCTCTATCATATCCTCTACCTGCTCATCACTTTCTTGGTATTCCCAGTTCAGACGAGTGCTTCCCTCATCTATGCTTGCATGATTCAAATGCAAATCTAGGTTCTGATAGCGTAGAAACTCCAATTGATGTCTTTTAAAAATACTAATATTAAATGATGTAACATCCAATTTTATAAATAAATACACTTTATCACGGTCTATACGATTGACATGATGAAAGTAACGATATACTCCAAGTGCTTCTACATCAGCATTAATCGGCTTTAAGGATGCATCATCAAAAATTTCTGTGTACTTCATCATCTCATCGCGAGGAGCAGCGAAGAATGTCCCGGTCAACACTTCCTCTTCATTGGTATCAAAGTAATCCTGAAAAGGTAGATAATGAACATCAAATACAGGATCTTTAAAGGGTAGATGAATCGATTTCCCAATTTCAACTCGAAAATATTCCGTGATGTCCTTATTCCTTAAATCAGGCGGAATTTCAACTTGTCGCATAATGACAAGGGGATTGGGCACAAAAAATCGCACATGACGATTCTTTATTCCAAGTTCTTTCACCAGATTTTTCATAAACTCAAAAAATCCGATTTCATCCATAATTTTCCCACTCTCAATCAAGCCACTAGGAATCGGCTTTTCATGTATTACTTTAATAGAAGAAATATTAGAGTTATTGGTTTCCACTAAACGAATGACATAGTCTTCTATCACGATGTTAATTATTTTATTTGGTTTACCGAACATCCTGCTCACCATCCTAAATAGGAAAATTAAGTTCTACTACTAGTTCCTTTTATAATTTCACAACGTTAGGGTTGTAAAATTGTAAAAAGAACTAGGTGATTATCAAAGGCCAGAACACTAGATTTCTGACTATATAATAGATAATTCCTGCTCCGGAAATATGCATAAACTTCTGCAGAACAAGAGAATCCTTTCAAATTCCCTAGATCGAGCCTGCGTCTACTGAGCGCTATGTAATATTTCCGGAGCTGGAGTTTTGTTATTATTTATTTGGCTTTAATTTTCACAAAAAATTGGTACCCTGGATTTCTACAATTATTCTTCGCTATTAGTTATAGGGAACGTTTTTCCACAAGCATCTCTACCATGTTCTATTAAATCGCTTTTTGTTGCATTAGTGAATGAACATTCACTTTGAGTGGATGAAATTACAATATCTTCGCCTGTAGCACTTCTTCCAACTTTAAAATTATAACTTCCATTACTAGTATCCCAAGGATCTGTTAACTCACCAACAGAATCAATTTCACTAGCATCTTTAGATCCGTCTAAAGTATTACCACTAGCTTCTTCCAATTCTACTGCTGAGATAACTTGTTGTGCGTTTGCGATATGTGCATCCTTCTTAGAATTCTCAATAACATTACCAATCGCCACAAATGCGATGACACCAACGATTCCTAAAATAACAATAACTGCTAATAACTCAACTAATGTTAAACCTCTTTCGTCTTGCTTTAATCGTTTTAATAATTTTTTCATATTTCTTTCCCCTCCAAATTTATATTGTTTATACGTTTAAGCATAAAATTCCACTGCAAATAATCGATTGATTCACCTCCCATTTAGAATAAACTCTCTTACATCTCGGTATATATCGAGAACATTGGAACCATAATGGCAATGACAATAAATCCTACAACAAAGGCTAGGATTACAATCATTATCGGTTCAATGAGAGACTTCAATGTATCAACGGTACGGTCAACATCTTCCTCATAGAAATCAGCAACTTTTGCTAGCATGAAATCAAGCTGACCAGTTCGTTCTCCAATCGCAATCATTTGGGTTACGAGTGGAGGAAATACCCAGCTCCTCTTCAGTGGTTCTGATAATGCTCTCCCCTGTTCTAAACTGTCACGGGAAGCAAGTATCACCTGACCAATTACTGGATTTCCGACTACCCTCTCCACTATCGTCAACGCCTGTAAAATAGGAACAGAACTAGACACTAAGGAGGATAAGGTTCTTGTCATTCGTGCAATTACTGACTTTTGTAATAACTTGCCAAATATAGGTAGTCTAAACAATACTACATGTGTAGCGTATTGAAACCGTTGATTACTTCTATATAGGAATGCGAATATCCCGATAAAAAGAGCAAGGACTAACAGCCCAAGCCACCATGAGCTTTGAATAAATTCACTCATTGCAACAACTAATAGGGTTATAGCTGGTAACTCTCCACCGAAACTAGCAAATGTTGCGGTTAGTGTAGGTACAATCGATACCATTAAGAAAATGACCACAGCAATAATAACCACTAATAATACAGCAGGATAAGCTAATGTAGATTGAACCTTTTTCTTAAGATTATTTTGCTTCTCAAAGTAAACGGCAAGACGATCTAATGTTTCATCAATATTACCAGTTGCCTCTCCAGCTCGTATCATATTGATGAATAAAGGTGGAAAGAATTTGGATTGTTTCTCTGCAGCATCCGAGAAAGCCTTTCCTTCCTTAAGGTCTGCTTCTACACGGAATAGAGCCTTTTTTAAACCTTTACTTTCTGTTTGAAGCGCCAAAATATTAGTTGCTTCTACTATTGAAATTCCTGCTCGAATTAATGTAGCAAATTGCCTACAGTAAATAACAAAATCCTGGGTTTTAACGGAATTTCCGCCAATGGATATATCCCTATTTAGTAGGGTTGCTTTCGTTTCGGTAATCTCACGAGGACTAATCCCTTTTTCTTTTATGGCAATAATAGCCTGGGATTTGGATGCACTTTCTATCGTACCCTTCTTTAATAATCCATTAGGCGTTCTGCCGACATATTTATACATTGGCATTAGTAATCACCTACACCTGAAAGAAAATCACTAACATCATCCAATTTTACTAACCCTTTTTGTAACAGGTCTTTAATAGACATTTCTAACGTGTGCATGCCAACTGAACGATTGGTTTGTAACACATTGGTTATTTGATCGACCTTCTCATTTCGAATCAAATTAGCTACAGAAGGTAAATTTACTAGAATCTCTGTTGCAGCTACCCTCCCTAAGCCATCTTGTTTTGATAGTAATCGCTGCGAAATAACTCCCGCTAAAACGGATGCCAACTGAATTCTAATTTGTGCTTGTTGGTGCGGCGGGAATACATCTATGATTCTATTAATCGTCTGTGCAGCACTATTGGTATGGAGGGTCGCTAATACTAAATGCCCTGTTTCTGCAGCTGTTAGCGCTGTAGAGATTGTTGTATGATCACGCATTTCTCCAACTAAAATAATATCCGGATCCTGTCTTAATGCTGCTCGCAACCCATTAGCAAAGCTTTCCGTATCCTTACCAACCTCACGTTGGTTTATAATCGACTTCTTATGTTCGTGTACAAACTCAATTGGGTCTTCTAGCGTAATAATATGCTTTGCAATGGATTCGTTTATGTAATTAATCATTGCTGCCAATGTTGTGGACTTACCAGAACCAGTTGGACCGGTCACTAGTATTAACCCATTTGGCTTTGAAGCTAATTGCTGTAATACTACTGGCATTTGTAGTTTTTCAAGCGACGGGATATCTTTTGGGATTACCCTCGCCACGATGCTTATGTTTCCAAGCTGATGATACACATTGATCCGAAATCTAGATACATTCTCCAAGCTAAAAGAACTATCCATCTCCCCGACTTCCATCAATCGTTTCCATTCTGCTTCAGATAAAAGCTGCCTTGCTAAACTTTCTGTATCTGTATTCGATAGGGCTTCTTCACCATGTCGGATAAGCTTTCCATGAACTCTATATACCGGAGGAGAATTTGCCGTTATGTGTAAGTCAGAAGCTTGTTGGATATGCGCTAGTTTGAGCAATTCTTCAATCATGTACATTAATCTTCCTCCTAATCTGATGACACGACCCGTAATACCTCTTCCGTAGTCGTCAATCCTTGTGACACTTTTAGAAGACCATCATCCAATAGAAACTTCATTTCTTTCTTCCTGACATACGAAAGGATTTCTCTTCTTGTTCCTGTATTTACGATGAGATTACGAATCATTTCATCGATTGGTAGTACCTCATGAATCGCAACCCTACCACGGTATCCAGTCATCCCACAGCTAGAGCATCCCTTACCTCTAGTAACCTCAGATACTACTAAATTGGCATTTGAAAACATTTTTAGTTCTCGCTCTGTTGGGCCTACCTTTTCACTGCAATCAGGACATATTTTTCTTACTAAACGTTGAGCCACTATTCCATTTAATGAAGAGGATAATAGAAACGGTTCTACCCCCATATCCATTAATCGGCTTAAAGCATCGACAGCGCTATTCGTGTGAAGTGTACTCAATACTAGATGTCCTGTTAAGGATGCACGTACAGCTATTTGTGCTGTTTCAACATCACGTATCTCCCCGATCATGACGATATCAGGATCTTGGCGAAGAATAGACCGTAATCCACTTGCAAAGGTCATCCCGATTTCTTCCCTCACCTGCACTTGATTAATACCTTCTAATTGATATTCCACTGGGTCTTCAATCGTAATAATGTTCACTTCTTCTCGATTCAACCGGTTCAATGCCGCATATAGTGTCGAGGATTTCCCTGAACCTGTTGGACCCGTTATGAGAACAATGCCATTCGGCTTCTCGATCATGCTTTTAAATGTGACAAGATTATGTTCAGTAAATCCTAGCTTGTCCACATCATTTAAGTTTGTACCTAAATCTAAAATACGCATAACCACTTTTTCCCCATAAATAGACGGTAGTGTCGAAACACGAATATCTACTGATCGGTCCTGAATGGTTATTTTCACACGTCCATCTTGTGGGATACGGTTTTCTGTAATATTCAAAGTACTAATGATTTTAATACGTGCGATTAGCATGCCTTGCATATATTTTGGCAAGGACCGTTCCGTACGTAAAACACCATCCACACGATAGCGAACCCTTAACTCTCTCTCTTGTGGGTCAAAGTGGATATCACTTGCCTTTTGTGCTACCGCATTAGCTATCACCTGATTTACTAATCGTACAATTGGAGAATCCTCATCCGTTATTCCCGTCTCATCAATTGATTCTTCCGGAGCATAATCCCCCATCACTTCTTCAATCGATTCTTGAAGGTCATAGTACTTCGTAATCGTCCGAAAGATAGAATCTTTCGTTGCAATACCTGGATTAATTTGCAGGCCCGTTGCAATGCGAAGCTCCTCAATAGCAAAATAGTCCATAGGATCTGCCATCGCTACGAAGAGTTTATTCCCCTCCACACGAATAGGCATCAGATTATGTCGCTTAGCTAGCTCCTTTGGTACTAGCTGAACCACTTCCTTATCAATTGCATATTGATAAAGATCTACTTGTGGAATGTTAAGCTGGTATTTTAAAACATCTAGTAATTGCTGTTCTGTAATATAGCCTTCACGTAATAGAGCATCACCGAGTTTTTCATCTGGTGATTTATCTGCTAATGTGGCAGCTAATTGTTCTTCCGTGATTAATTCTGCACCTACAAGTAAATCTCCTAATCGCTTTCTCACCAAAATTAACACCCCTAGCTTCTGTCTATTTCACATTATTCGATTGGTTATCTGCTTCCATTTCTTCAGATTGCTCCAATTGGAATTCGAATGGACCTGCTAGATTCCATACATTCCATAAGAAGCTTAATAGATGTAGCTCCTCCGCATCCATTTTCTCGATACATTCGATAATCGCTTCTTCGATATCCTCTTCTGCTAAATCAATATCTGTAATGGGCAGATCACAGAATAGAATGACAAACTGAATAAAGTCCTCCATAGCTTTAGGATTATCCCATTGTGTTAACCTTTCCCTAACAGAGTCATCGTTGTGATTCCTTTCTTGTTGCTCATCACTTGATGAAATATCATCTTCTCGAACAGTACTATTTAATAGCATTTCGTCTGCCGCTCGATTCATTTCTGAGATTTCATCTTCAAATGGTACGACGACAATTTTCGGAACAGGAGGATAGAAATCTCTACTAATAAGCTCTTCCTCCCTAGCATCATTACGGTATACTGCTACTTCTAACCCCGCTTCTCCTTCTTGAATAATCGTGCTTTCACCAAATCTAAGGTCTTTACTATAACGATAGATCGTTCTAGGCTCCACTCGTTTTATCCTTGCTACTCGATAGCCTAATGTAGACTCATCAGTTAAAGCATTAATCGATAATTTAAGCTGGTCGCCGTCTTGACTTATTGTAAGTGTGTATGTGTTATCGTTCGGATTGTAGAGCACTAAGTCTTTTTCCTTCCTCGTATTAATATTCACATCCATCCCCGGCTCTAAGTATGCAGGGATAACTTCTTGTGCATGACGCTCCAATACGGTTAGATTCGTTTGTAACACTAAAGCATAAAGGTTTGACGCAACAAAATTCACCTCTTGTTGACTATCACTCGATAGCGTTGGAAATGTTCCAAGTATAGAAAAGGATTCCTTTGGTTTGATTGTTTGACCATTGATCGACTCGACAATCATCTCTACTTTTTTAGAAGACAGTCCATTTGGTAATTCAACAGAAGTATCTACAACTGTATGTAAAAATGGCTCTCCTTCATCCTTATAAACGATTGCAACCGGTGCTTCTTGTAAATTCTCCGCTAATGTTGTAGCTTTCTTCATGGTTGTCGGCACATCTATATAGGTTGGCCAATCCTTAAACCTATCATCAGCAGCTAGAGTTAACTCTAATGGAATATGTATGTTCTTCCGTTTGATAAACGGCAACCAATTTTCTTGTACTTTTTCCTTCAGATTCTTTAACGACTTTTCAATATCAAATTGGAACATTGCCCGTGGAATTTCTAATTCTTCATGTTCACTGACAGCCACCATCGAAGGCTGATTCTGCCAATCATTTATTTCTTTTTGCAAGACTTCTTTCGCTTCATCAACCTTTAATCCCTCAACATCAATACCCGCCACTTGTGAACCCTTAGGAAATGAAAAATCTCCTAAAAACATGAAGCTAGCGATTACCAAAATGCTAATGACAATCAAAATACTGGAATAAATGACAGCTTTTTTTGCTATATTCATGGATAAAATCCACCTTTTCGACATATTACGTTGAACGCAAAAGAACAATTCATTACATAGTAAAGCTTGTGTATAGTTATTAATAACTAGTACCCAATCCCTATATCATTTGCATAGAAATATATCACTAACGAAGAGCCGTTAGTGTTAAGGCCATTATGCTATAATTCTCGGGATTGATACTGAAAATTATATGTATTTCTAAAAGTAGTACTTTAGTATCAGCCTAATCGTACCAATGAATTTAGTGAAATGTCAATAATTTCTAGGAATATTTGACAAAAAATATATATTTATAACATTATCTATTTACAATTTGAGTCAATTTCATAATTGCTCTTTTTAAAAATACAGAATCCTACAGAATTTCTAAAATGTATTTTTAAAAACAGAAATCATGCTACTTGTTGCTGATTTAATTGTACATTAATTCGGTCTGCG